>NZ_NWTA01000019.1:0-173191 GCF_002531955.1 Rhizobium sp. M10
CCAGGAACACCGAGACCAGTTATCGCTGGCGCGAAGACTTCATCTTCGCTGGCGATGGTAGCTCGTCGTCCTGCGGACCATAACCTGAAGGGTGAGCGGGCGCTCGGGCAAAGCCCGATAAAACAGTCCAGTGGACTGTTTTAAGATCCGAACGGTTCAAATCCTGCCCCCGAAACCAAACTCTTCAACACACAATACTCAAAAAGCCCGCCTCAAGCGGCTTTTTTGATTCCAGAACACATCTGAGCGAGCACTCAGTCCCAAAGGACCGGGTTCCGATCCCTCACCTCCAGCGCATTCCGTGCCAGGAATTCCGCGGCCTGGACCGTCTCCAGAGCATTCGCCGCCTCCCTGAAATATGGCAGCGTTTGCCAGAGCGTGCGATCGCCGACAATGTAGAAGCGGCGCTTGGCGCGCGTCAGCGCGACGTTCAAGAGGTTTGGCTTGGAGGCGGCCCAGCCGGCCGCTCCGCGATGATCGGCGTCGGCGCCGAGCACCATGAAAACGATATCCTCTTCCTTGCCCTGGAACGTATGCACAGTGCCTATCCGTTCCTGAAGCCACTTCTGCAGTTTCGGTGGAGATGCGCCCGTATATCCGTCCTGGTCGGTCCATCGCGCATGGGTCAAAGCCCGTCTCAGACTGTTCTTCACTTCCTTGAACGGTGAGATGATGTAGAGATCAGGCAATGCACCGGACCGGCGGTAGGTCGCGCCGAGGAGATCGACGATGAAGTCCGTCTGCTCCGCAACGGCCTGTTTGCCCGAAACCTTGCCCTTGACGTCGATCCAGGCGCTGTCGCCATAGAAGGGCGACGCGTCGCCGGCCGGCCGGCGCTGTGCCAGCCCGAAGATCATCTTGTTCTGGTAAGCGATCCGGTTGGCGAGGCTGAACATCGGATCGATGCAGCGTCGATGCACTCTGAGAGGGCTGCCGATCCAGAGCCCGTCTGCTTCCTCGTCTTGAAGCGTTGTTCCGTAGCGATTGGCGGCATCGGCCAGCATCTGCACCGACACCCTGTTCGGCGAATACTGGCCTTGCGCCGTGTGCGGTGAGAGAGCCGAAGCGGCGCCGATCAGCGCGCTCGGAAGAGTAAAGACCGGTTCGATCTGCTGGGGATCGCCGATCACCATGACGCGGCGCGCCCGCAACAAAGCCCCGACGGCGGCCTGCGGCACGGCCTGGCCGGCTTCATCGATGAAGACCCAGCCGATCGAGCCGGCTTCGAGACCGCGGAACTGCCGGGCGAAGGAGGCGAATGTCGTCGAGACGATGGGAACGACCATGAAGAGGCTTTGCCAGATCGATGCAATATGCTTGTCATCGACGGGATTGTTGTTGGACAGCAGCTTGCTGACGGCAACGATATTTCCGCCGAAACCGCCGCCCTTCCGGCCGACTTCAGCGAGCCACGCTTCATGCAGCGTCAACGCTGCTTCGAACAATGCCGAACGCAGAGCCGCCAGTTCGTCCTGATGCCAGAGGCCGTCAATCTGCACCTGATCGCTGTCCAGGTCGGTAAGGCGCTCCGGTGCGGCGGGATGATCGAGAATTTCTCCCAGCCGCTCGAGTTCTTCTGTCTTCGCAAACCAGATTTTCCGGCGTGACCGCAGTGCCCGTTCGGCGTGGTCATGCGCCCGTAAAGCGCGTTCCAGCGCGGGTTTATCCGTCTTCGCAAGCTGATCCTCGCATTCTGCCAGCGCCTTGCGCAGCTCCAATTGCTTGCGCGCATTGGCGACGACGTCTTGCCGATGCTGCCGGGCAGGGTTGGTCGCGAGCACTCTCTTCCATCGCGCCGGAGCGCTGCGGTCGAGCAGCTGTTCCTCTTCCTTCAAAGAAGACAAGTCGTCCTTGATACGGCCCATTTCGGCCGCGATCTCGTCGCACCGGTTCTGCGCATGGCGAAGGCCGTCAGCGGCGGCGGCCAGCTTTTCAAGCGTTTCGCGGCAGAATGCATCCCGCGTAACATGCGCGATTTCATGACAGAGATCGGCATAGCGCGCATATTGGCCGATCTTGTCGCGAACCACGTCGTCGGCGGCATGAAAGGCGGCCGACGCTTCGGCGAAGGTCGGTCCCTCATAGCTCTTCAGCCATTCCCAGATGGTCTGCGGCTTCTGGGCGCCCGACCAGCCGGGCTTCGGCCGGTCGGTGATTTCCATGAAGGCGAAACGTTCCTTGAACGCTCGGCGATTCCTGGAATTGCCGAGCACACAGGCGATCAATCCCCACGGGCGATCGCCGTCGGCGAGTTTGATCACGCCCCCATTGTCCTTCTGGCAGGCGATTTTATGAGCGACCGTCTGCAGATAGCGGAAGGAAGATGTCTTCGAAATCGAGCTCTGCTTGGGAAGGTCGCGCGAGATATTCTCGACGGCGGCATTGTTGGAGGACGCGACGATCATTTCGAATCCGGCGAGCGCCGGGATCAGCGCCGATATCGAGGCCGTGCTGCGGTCGGCAAAAGTGACGCGGCGCGGCGCGCCGTCAAAGGCATCGCGTGCCGTCTCGAGGCCGCCCAGGATCCGGGCCCGCCGAACGATATTATCCGCGAACATGTCGCGCAGCAGGGTCGTCTTTCCGGTGCCGGGCGGACCGTTGACCGAGAACAGTCCGGTTTCCGAGCGGCCGCCGATCGCCGAATTGATCGCGAACTGCTGCATGAGGCTCATGGCGAGGTGAGGTTCGCTCAGCCAGCGTCCGCGGTTGAGATTGGCGGGATGCAGGGCCCGAACGATGGCGCCGCGCCCACCTTGCGAATAGAGGTCGACCCGCTTTTCATCGGCCAGCGGGGTGAGATATCGCCTGAGCGGTTCTGGGACATTGCCCTGCTTGACGCAGATCATCGCCCGTTCGATGTCCTCGATGAAGAAGCTGTTCAGGATGCCAATGTCTTCTTCACCATCTGCACTCTCGTCTTCCTCGTCGTCGGCATTGGGGGCATGGTCCTCCTGTTGGGGCTGCAGGGAGATGAGATCGGGTCTCTCCGCCCTGTCACGGTAGCGTATTTCGACGGCGGCGATGGGCCTGTCCCGGCGCGAGACAAAGCTCGCCCAATCGCAGAGCAATTCATGCAGCGCCAGGATTTCGGCGGCATCGATCGGCTGATCGGAGCCGGCCTCGAAGGCTGAAGATGTCAGCTGTCGCTGCGCCCGAAAGTTTTGAAGCAATTCCGACAGCTGCCGTTTGCTGTCGGCAAACGCCTCATGGCTGAGTGAGGCGAGCCCGGATTTCTGCACGCGGCCGAGAGCCCATGGAAGCGTGGAAACCGCAAAGGTTTCGAACATCGGCTGCCCCAGCGGCGTGAGCTGCAGGCTGGCAAAGCAGGTATCGCCATCGAGATCGCTGCGTTCGGCATCCTCGTACTCGGCAATATCGGCCGCAACGCGGTCGAAGCGCCGGCGGATATCGGCAATTTCGGATTTGCTGAAAACGCCGAGGAACAAGGTAAAGCCGGTAATCTGCTTCTCCTCGGGTATAACAGGACGGCTGAGTGCCGCGCCATCCTGCAACAGCGTTTTTGCATGCAGCCAGAAAACGGTCCGTCCTTCCGCTGAGACGAGCCGACTGGAGAGATCGTAAGGTATGAAAAACTCGATTTTGTGCCAGAAATCGAGAATGGCCAGAAGCCGTTCCCGTTCCGCCCTGTCTGCATCGGTCTGCATGACTTCTCACTGAGGAGTTGCTAAGTGGCTCTCGCCTCTTTTAGCAACGATTGCAGCTCGAAATCAAAGAGCATGGTGATTGGGCGCCCGGCCGAACGCGTTGAGCGCGCGCAAGGCGCGTCCATGCAGACGCGGCCCGGAGGCGTTGAAGGGCAGCGCTGGCCTTGGCGGCATAATCGAGGGCGGTCGGATCGTTCGAGCGCCGCCCCCGCTGGCAAAGATCATATAAATATGACAATTTGTACTGGAATATTACATTCGTCCGATTATCTATAGTGAAAGCAAATATAACCTTACAGTACCAGGTCTAGTAAAAATACAACCGAAGCGTAGTAACGTATCGTTTTTCGCTCCCGAAAACTAATCACTTTGGGCCATTTCCTTCCTTCTCAATCCGTATTAACATAATTAAGAAATGTCTAAAGAAGAGGGCGGTGACATCAAGGGGGCGGCATTTCATACTATCTTCTACCCGCCATCGCTTCACGTTTGAGTAAAGTGTAACGCTAGGGGAGGCGTATATGTTCATGACAGGCTCAGGAATGGAGAATACCGACCAGGCAAGAAAGTCTAGCCCTTCCGGAGATACTATCCTTGTAGTTGCCAAGGCGGATCTGTTTTCAGAATGCATGGTAGAGGCGCTGGCAAAGAAATTCCCGAACTGCGATGTGCCAAGCTTAGCAAATACGAAGCCGATGCTGGAAAAGGATACGAGCGATCTAAAGCTCGTTTTATTCTACCATATACCTCAGCCTGAGCTTCAGGACGCGTTGAAGGCGGTACGGGAAAATCACCCGGAAACCTCGATCGGACTCGTTGTCGAGGCCATCGATATGCTGGAACCCTATGTCAGCCGTTTGGTGGAGGCAAGGATCATCGACGGCGTCCTGCCGCTCAATCTTCGGCTTGATGTCTTCATGGCCGCGGTGGATCTGCTGATGAAGGGCGGGGAGCATTTTCCCTCGGCACTTCTTAACCGTCTCGCCAACAAGAGCCCCCAGCTGGAGCCTTCACTCTATCAGACGAAATCGGTCGATGCCGCGCGCAGCAATGCGCTCAAGCTGAGACGCGACAGCATCTCCGCTTTGACGACCCGCGAGGTTCAGATCCTGGATCTCATCTGCAAGGGGACGCAGAACAAGATCATCGCCGACAAGCTGCATCTTTCCGAAAACACGGTGAAGGTTCACGTCCGCAACATCTACAAGAAGATGAACGTCCGAAACCGCACCGAGGCAGCGTCCCGCTTCTTCAACGACCATCCGGTCGGCGATGACGAGATGTCGAGCCGCTGGCGCAACTGATCTGCAGCGCGCCGCGTCTGTTCAGGCGCGCAAGGGACGCCGCAGCAGGTTGAACTGCCGGGTAATTTATCCTTGCATCGATGTCGATTCGAAGGATTTGTTTCAGATCGACGGACGCGCAAAGCAGCGCGACTTCTGTCCGAAGCCGCTCGGAGAGCAGATGTACGGGGCGGACCCGTGATAGGCGACGACGCGGGCAGGTGCCGCGGCCGGCCGCACGGCCCGGTTTTCCGGGTAGGCGTATGCCTTCGAGACACGTGGCGTCTCGACGACGACGACATTCTTTTTCGCGACGGCGGCTATGTCGTCGTTAACGACCGAACAGGCCGTCGGCCCGACCGCAAGAAGCGTCGTTCCCCAGGCAAACATCGCAAAATGAAATAGACGCCAGCCTTTCGGCTGCGCTGCAGCGTGTTTTTTCGACATGGCCAATCCCCTCGCATATGGCGCTCCCGGATGCAAGACCGGTCGTGCAGTTACGCGCGGCCAGCCCTTCAATTCTTTTGTACTCGTTCTTGATTGACCGAAGCTTGAGCGGTGTCGGGATACTCGTTCTGCGTGAAAAAAAGACAGAAAATGATTAATTATTTGTTACTTAAAAGAACAATTGCGTAGTTATTTTGGATTGAAAACGTTTTTAAAGTTGACCTCGCTAACAATCGTCTTATCATTCGAATAGTAAGCCAGATATCCGAAGAATAACTATAAAGTTATTCAAGTTGAGATACTCAAGGAGATGAATATCCCACCGGATAATGAAGGCACGCAGCGCCTGAATAAATCAAAAGACTAAAACATGGGAAGGAGTTTGTAATGCGTAGTTTCGTTCCCGGCGAAGGTTATTCTGAAGTAGAAGGCGTTCCGGTGCTCAAGAATCTGGGCACTGCTCTTGTCAATGGCGGGGCCGGTTTTCTTGGCTCGCATCTCTGCGAAAGGCTTCTGTTACGCGGCCACAGCGTCATATGCCTCGATAATTTTTCGACCGGCCGCCGTGTGAATGTCGATCATCTCCTGTCGAACCCCCGTTTTCGCATCATCGAGCACGATGTCCGGCAGCCCTTCGATATCGAAGCGTCGCTCATCTTCAATTTTGCCTCGCCCGCCTCTCCGCCCGATTATCAGCGGGATCCGGTCGGCACATTGCTCACCAATGTGCTCGGCGCCGTCAACACCCTGGACTGTGCGCGAAAGACCGGCGCGACCGTCGTTCAATCGTCGACCTCGGAGGTTTATGGCGATCCGAACCAGAGCCCGCAGCGCGAAACCTATTGCGGCAACGTCAACCCGATCGGGCCGCGCGCCTGTTACGACGAAGGCAAGCGCAGCGCCGAAACCCTGTTCTTCGACTACCACAGGACCTATGGCGTCGACATCAAGGTCGGCCGCATCTTCAACACCTACGGGCCGCGTATGCGCCTGGATGACGGCCGGGTGGTCTCCAATTTCATCGTGCAGGCTTTGCGCAACGCCGACCTGACGATCTACGGCGACGGCCAGCAGACCCGCTCTTTCTGCTATGTCGACGATCTCGTTGAAGGTTTCCTGCGTTTCTCGGCAGCCGGCAGCGCCTGCCACGGCCCGATCAATCTCGGCAACCCCGGCGAGTTCACCGTCCGACGCCTGGCGGAAATCATCCGCGACCTGACGAATTCGCGTTCCCGCATCGTTCACCTGCCTGCTGTCGTCGACGATCCGCGCCAGCGGCGGCCGGATATTTCCCGGGCGATGACCGAGCTGGGATGGCAACCCCACATCGAGCTCGAAGCCGGCCTGGCGCGCACCGTCGAATATTTCGACGGCCTGCTTGCCCGGACAGAGAAGGCGGAGGCCGTATGAGATGCCCCGCTACATTCTCGTCACCGGCGGTGCCGGTTTCATAGGCAGTCATATCTGCAAAGCGCTGTCGCGCGCCGGCATGATCCCGGTTGCCTACGACAACCTGTCGACCGGACATGCCGACAGCGTCCGCTGGGGCCCGCTCATCCGGGGTGAACTCGGCGATGCGGTGGCGCTGCGCCGGACGATGGCCGAATTTTCGCCCGATTGCGTTATCCATTGCGGCGCCAACGCCTATGTCGGCGAATCCGTCGAGATGCCGAGAAAATACTACCGCAACAACGTCGTCGGCAGCCTCACGCTGCTCGAAGCCTGCCTCGATCAGGATATCGACCGGATCGTCTTTTCGAGCAGCTGCGCCACCTATGGCGTTCCCGCCTCCTTGCCGATACGGGAGGAAACCCCGCAGCAGCCGGTCAATCCCTATGGCCGCACCAAACTGATCTTTGAGATGGCGCTCGAGGATTTTGCCGCCGCCTATGGCATCCGCTTCGCCGCCTTGCGTTATTTCAACGCCGCCGGCGCCGATCCGGATGGCGAACTTGCCGAGCGTCACGAGCCCGAAACCCATCTCATTCCCCGCGCCCTTCTTGCTGCCGCCGGCAGGCTGGAGCGGCTCGATATCTTCGGCACCGACTATTCGACCGCGGACGGAACCTGCGTTCGCGACTATATCCATGTCAGCGACCTCGCGCAGGCGCATCTGGCCGCCGTCAATCACCTGATGGCGGGCGGCGGCTCGCTCAGCGTCAATCTCGGTTCCGGCCGGGGCACCTCGGTGCGCGAGATCCTTGCAGCCATCCATCGCACCACCGGCCGTGAAGTGCCGGTCCGGTACCGCTCGCGCCGCGCCGGCGATCCGCCGATCCTTTTTGCCAATACGGCAAGGGCGAAAGCGGAACTCGGCTTCGCGCCGGCACTCTCGGATATCGATACGATCATCCGCACCGCCGGCCCCACCTTCGGACTGGAAGTGACGGCATGAGCGACGCTTCGCACACCGGCTATGGTCTTGCGCCTGCGAAAACCGCCACCGCCGAAACATTCGATCCTGTTTTCACCGGCCGCAGACGCGTCGCCTATGGCTTCGGCATCCTCTGCTGGCTGGCCGCACTTGGGTTTTTCTGGATTTGGTGGTGCCAGTCCGCCCATATCATTTCCTGGACTGCGTTCGTGCTCATCACCGCCGTGCTGGCCTGGATCACGCTCGTCCCGGCCTATTTCATCCTGATCTTCCTCGATGCCAGGACGATCAGTTCGCGTGCGCGGCTGCCGGAAGGGCGCGTGGCGATGGTCGTCACCAAGGCGCCGTCCGAGCCCTTTGCCGTCGTCCGCACCACGCTGCAGGCGATGCTCGATCAGATCGGCGTCGAGTTCGACGTCTGGCTGGCCGACGAGGATCCTTCCGAGGAAACCAGACGCTGGTGCGCCGAGCACGGCGTGCTGATCTCCACCCGAAAGGGCGTGGCGGAATATCACCGCACGACCTGGCCGCGCCGAACCCGGTGCAAGGAAGGCAATCTTGCCTATTTCTACGACCATTTCGGCTATGCGCGTTACGATTTCGTCGCCCAGTTCGACGCCGATCATGTACCGACGCCGACTTATCTCAGGGAAGTCCTGCGCCCCTTTGCCGATCCCGGCATCGGCTACGTCTCCGCGCCCAGCATCTGCGATGCAAATGCGGCGGCAAGCTGGGCGGCGCGCGGAAGGCTTTACGCGGAGGCAAGTCTGCACGGTTCGCTGCAGACCGGTTACAACAATGGCTGGGCGCCGCTTTGCATCGGCTCCCACTATGCGGTTCGCACGTCAGCCCTCCGTGAGATCGGCGGCCTCGGCCCCGAACTTGCCGAAGATCATTCGACGACGCTGATGATGAATGCCGGCGGCTGGCGCGGTGTCCATGCCGTCGATGCGATCGCTCACGGCGATGGTCCGGCGAACTTCGTCGATCTCGCCGTCCAGGAATTTCAATGGTCGCGCAGCCTCGTCACCATCCTGCTGCAATATTCCCACCGCTACGTCACCCATCTGCCCTGGCATCTGAAATTCCAGTTCGTGTTTTCGCAGCTGTGGTACCCGCTTTTCTCCGCCATCATGGCCGTGATGTTCCTGCTGCCGGTTGCCGCTTTGCTGACGGGCGATGTCTTCGTCAACGTAACCTATCCGGATTTCCTGCTGCATTTCGCGCCGATATCGATCGTGCTGACGCTGTTTGCCTTCTTCTGGCGAGCAACGGGAACCTTCAGGCCGCACGATGCGAAACTGTTCGGCTGGGAAGGGCTTGCCTTCATCTTCCTGCGTTGGCCGTGGTCGCTCGCCGGCAGCCTCGCAGCTGTTCGCGACCATCTCTGCGGCTCTTTCGTCGACTTTCGCATCACGCCGAAAGGCCGGCAGGAGCAGCAGTCTTTGCCGCTGCGCATCGTTGCGCCCTATATCGGCCTCGCCGGCCTTTGCGCCGTCGCTATGGTCTTCGCCAACGACGCGGCCGCCGCCCAGGGCTTTTATATCTTCGCCGCGATAAATCTCATGATCTATCTGCTGCTGACGGTGCTGATCGTCCTTCGCCACGCAATCGAGAACGGGCTGCCGCTGCTGCCGCAGTCACGCGGCCTGTGGCTGGCGACGGCGACGGGGCTTGCGATTTGCGTCACCGGCGGCATGCAGGCCGGCGGCCATGGGCTGCGCAGTCTCGAAGCCCTTTCGCACGGTCAGACTGTCATCAGTTTCAGCCAATCGCAATTTGCCGTGGCCGGAGCCGGTCTGGGCGGCGGCAAAACCCGGACCGTGAAGTTCCGCATCAGATGGAATGGGTTCGGACGCACGGGACGCGACGAACAAGGTGTTTGAGCCGGGGAAACCGGCCGGCGTCGAGGAGGAGAATGTAATGCGTATCGGATCGAGACTATATGGGGCGGCCCTTGCTCTCAGCCTGTGCCTGCCATTGGCGGCGCAGGGCGCCGAGACCGCAAAGAAGAATGAGCCGACGCCGCTCACCGCCTATGAGCTCTACCGGATCTACGGCGATAGGACCTGGACCTGGGATACCGGTGGCGGCCGCTTCATCGAGGATGGCCGGCGGTTTGTCGCCTGGGTAAACGACAAGGGCAAGCAGTCCTTCGCCGAAGGAAAATGGGTTGTCGACGACCTCGGCCAGCTCTGCATGCGTGCCACCTGGACGAATGCCGAGGGTGCAGCGCGCGCCAGCACCTGTTTCGGTCACCGCAAGATCGGCAACACGATCTATCAGCGCCGCCAGCCGAACGGCAACTGGTACGTCTTTCGGCATGCATCGGTGCACCAGGACGACGAATTCCGCAAGCTTGTTGCCGCGGACACCGTCAGCGCCAAGGCACGCGATCTGAAGCAGCTCCTGTCGGACCAGGAACTTGCCCGAAAAGGAGGGTGAGCCATGAAGACGCTAATGAATAACCACCTCTCGACCGCCGCGATCGCGCTGCTGCTATTGTGCGCCACGGATTTGCCCGGCCGAAGCGAAATGCAATATGCGGGAGTCGCCCCGAACCAGACATCCAGCATACGAACGATCATCGATAAACGCCCGGTGGTTCATGCCGACGGCATCAAGTTCGGCGCCTATGACCCGCATGGGGATTTCGGCGCTCAGACCAATGTCTCGACCGAGGCCCTGTTCCTGCCATGGGAAGACGTTGACCTGGAGACGCTGCGTATCGCTGATGCCTATGCACAGGCCAGAGGCCGCAACCTGCTGATCACGGTAGAGCCGTGGTCCTGGGACGTCGACTGGCGGCTGACTTCCGACGAGCTTCGCCGCAAGGTGCTGCGGGGCGATTACGACGTCAACATGCGGGCAATCGCGCAGATGATCTCGCAGCTGAAGAGCCCGGTGATCGTCCGTTGGGGCCAGGAGATGGAGGACAAGTCAGGACGGTTTTCGTGGTCCGGCTGGAACCCGCAGGACTATATCACCGCCTACAAACGGATGATGGATATCGTCCGCGACGAGGCGCCCGGCACCGAGCTCATGTGGTCGCCGAAGGGAGAACCCGGCCTTGACGCCTATTATCCCGGCGACGACTACGTCGATCTTGTCGGCCTCTCGGTTTTCGGGCTCCAGCGCTATGACGAGCTTGCCTACAACAAGCATCGGACCTTTTCGGAAGCGTTGAAGCAGGGCTATGATCTCGTCGCCGGCTATGGAAAGCCCGTCTGGGTCGCAGAGCTCGGCTACGAAGGCGGTGACGCCTATATGAGACCCTGGATCGAAACCGCGACGCTGAAGCAGAGCGCCTTCCCGAACCTTCAGGAAGTGGTCTATTTCAATGACCGCGACGTGCACGCCTGGCCCTTCAATCTCGGCCGGCCGGACTGGCGGGTGGTCGAAAGCCTGGCAGCCAACTGAAAGGCATCTGAAGCGCAAATCCATAAGGTCGCAACGCGCTTCAATCAGGAAAACAGAGAGGCCCGCCGGGGTTTTGCGGGCCTCTCCTCTCACCGGCAGCCGATCATCCCTTGAGCGTTGCCTTACCCTCTTCGACGAGTCGGGTCGCCGCATCGGCAGGCGAGGTCCGTTCGAAGGCGAGTTCGTCGCAGATCGGCCGCAGCACGCGCTGGTCGAATTGGGTTGCACCCATCGGCACCGGCGGCGGATATTCGCCGACCTGATCCTTGAGCATGTTGACGTATTTGACCGTTTCCTGTTCCGTCGGGTTCAGCTGCGGCAGGATGGCCTCACGCACGGTCGGCGACATCGGCACGCCGCGCTCGACGCCGAGAATCTTGCCGGCCTCGATGTCGTTGACGAAGAAGTCGATGAATTTTGCGGCCGCTTCGCCGTTCTTCGTCGTGGCGCCGACACTCCAGATCAGCGCAGGGCGGTAGTAGTGGCCCGACGGCCCGCCTTTCTTTTCCCGCGGCAGCATGGTGATGCCGAGCTTGTTCTTGATGATCAGCTGATAGCCGATCATTTGGTTGGAATAGGCCATGCCGATCACCGATTTGCCGAGACCGAGGCTATTGGTGTCGATGGTGTTCTGGTCCAGCGTCTGGACGTCGGCAGCCACCGTGCCCCCTGCTTTACGCAGCTTCTCCCAGTAGTCGAACCATTCCGTCGCATCGTCGGCCGTGAAACCGAGCCCAACGCTTTCCCTCGCAAAGAGGCTCTTGCCGCGTTGGCGCAGCCAGGCGTCGAACACATAGGCGTAGCGGGCCGCATAGGGGCCTCCGCTCTTGCCGGACGACTTGGCGAGTTCGACGGCGAGCTTGGCATATTCATCCCAGGTGAGATCGGGTGTCGGCAGCGGAACGCCGGCCTTTTCGAATTCGACCGTGTCGAAGAACATCGAGAAGGAGTTGAGGCCGAGGCCGACGCCATAGAGTTTGCCGTCGATGGTGGTCAATTTCAGCATGTCGGGGCCGAAGGACTGAACCTTCAATGCCGATGGGACGAACTCGTCAAGCGGCATGCAGGCTCCGCGCTTGGAATAGTCGGAGATCGTCCCCGGTTCGAGCTGGAAGATGTCGGCAATCGAGCGCCCCGCCATCTGGGTGGCGAGCTTCGTCCAGTAGCCGTCGCCGGAAAGCGATTCACCGACGATCGTGACGCCGGGTGTTTTCGACTGGTAGAGCTTGGCGACATCGAGCGTGCGTTTGGCACGGTCGTTGGACCCCCACCACATGGCGCGCAGCGACGTGTCTTCTGCAAAAGCCGGAATGGCGCGTCCCGCGAATGCCAGGCCGGCAGCTGCGCCGGCGGAGCCCATCAGGAATGAACGGCGGTTGACCTGCATACTATCCTCCCTTGTCCCTATATGCCCGCGGCCAATCCTCCAGAGCGTCGTCGGGCATTCGGCAAGCAGAGTACGCAAAAAAATATTTATTGCAAGAAATAACGTTCATGTTGCAAATTTGCGTAGTTTGCATAATGTTTGCCCATGAGCGATGAAAAAATCAGACGGCCGCGTCAGGCCGATATAGCCACATTGGCGGGTGTCTCGGTCTCGACGGTGTCTCGCGTGCTGGCGAACGAACCGGGGATCAGCGAAACCGTCCGTCGTCAGATATTGAAGGTGGCCGCCGAACACGGTTATCCGGTCAAGCCGGCTGTTGAAGCCGTTGCCGGCGGGCTGGCGCTGATCGCCAGCGACGGCGTCACGGGCGGTCTCAGCGTCTTCTACGAGGCGATCGTCGAGGGCCTGCGCGCCGGAGCGGCCGAAGCGGGCATGCCGTTCGAAGTCCGGATGGTTCGGGAGGAGCGCATCACACCGGACGCCGCGCGCGATTATATGCAGGCCGCAGCGGCCGAAGGTCTCTTTCTTGTCGGCATCGATCCGAACGACATGCTGCGCGACTGGCTGCAGGACGCCATGGTGCCGACCGTTCTCGTCAATGGCACCGACCCCGGAATGCGTTTCGATGGGGTTTCGCCGGCTAATTTCTTCGGCGCCTATCAGGCGACTGGCCGGCTGACGAAGGCCGGCCATCGCCGCATCCTGCATCTGAGCGGCTCTCATCGCCAGACGATTCGTGAGCGTATCCGCGGTTTCGAGGCGGCGATTGCCGCTGTCCCTGGCGCCGAAGGTCGTTTCGTAGCCATGACGCTGCAGGGCAGCGCCAGCCGCGAGGCCCATGAGCGCACGGCGGCGATCCTCGCCGAGAATGCCGGTTTTACCGCCGCCTTCTGCATGAATGATTTCATCGCCGTCGGCGTGCTCGAGGCTGTCATCGAAGCGGGCCTGCGTGTGCCGGAGGATTTCGCGATCGTCGGTTTCGATGATCTGCCTTGTGCGCTGATGACCAATCCGCAGCTTTCCACCATGCGCGTCGACCGCGCCGCCCTCGGGCGCGAAGCCGTTTCGCTGATGCTGTCCCGTTTCCGCAACAGGACGGCGCCGGCGCGCCACATCTGCCAGGCTGTCGTTCCCGTTGCGGGAGGGACCGTTGTGAACGTCGAGACCCGTGAGTGATCCGATGACCTATGATCCCGCCAGCGCCAATCCGCTTGCCGGCAATCCGCTCGAAACCCGCGCCGATATGAGCCGAGCCCTGCTTGATCTCTTCGATCCGCTGCTTGCCTGTTTTTCGAAAGGCAATGCCCGCGTCAGGCTGAGCGGTGCCGCCGCCCATTTCGACCGGGCGGCGGCCGATCTTGAAGGTTTCGCCCGCCCGCTCTGGGGTTTGGCGCCGCTTGGCGCCGGCAATGGAGACTTCGCCCACTGGCATCGTTTTGCCGAAGGCCTCGCAAACGGCACCGATCCCGCTCATCCCGAATATTGGGGAACCGTCAATGGCCGCGATCAGCGCATGGTCGAGCTTGCCGCCCTCGGTTTTGCCCTGGCGCTGGTGCCGGAAAAAATCTGGGAGCCGCTCGATGCGCGCGCCCGCAGCAATGTCATCGCCTATCTCAAGCACGCCCGGCAGTTCGACTATGCCGACAACAACTGGAAATTCTTCCGGATTTTCGTCGACATCGCCCTCGATCGCCTCGGCGCCGATTTCGATCGCAGCCTGACGCGGCAATATCTGGAGGAACTCGAAGGCTTCTATATCGGCGACGGCTGGTATCGCGACGGAAACGTGCGCCGCATCGACCACTACATTCCCTTCGCCATGCATTTTTACGGGCTGATCTATTCGAAGCTCGTCGATGACGATTATGCGAAACGCTATCGCGAACGCGCCATCCTCTTCGCCCGCGATTTCCGCCACTGGTTTGCCGCCGATGGGGCGACGATTCCCTTCGGCCGCAGCCTGACCTATCGCTTTGCCTGTGCCGGCTTCTGGTCGGCGCTTGCCTTCGCCGATGTCGAGGCGCTGCCCTGGGGCGAGGTCAAGCACCTTTGCCTGCAGCATCTGCGCTGGTGGAGGGACAAGCCGATCGCCGACCGCGACGGCGTGCTGTCGATCGGTTTCGGCTATCCGAACCTCTTGATGTCGGAGAGCTACAATTCCGCCGGCTCGCCCTATTGGGCATTGAAGGCCTTTCTGCCGCTGGCGATCCCGGAGGATCATCCGTTCTGGACGTCCGAGGAAACGGCGCGGGAGCCGGCGCCCGAGGTCGTTCCCCAGCGCCATCCCGGCATGGTGATGATGCGCACGGGCGGCGACGTCGTGGCGCTGTCATCAGGCCAGGAAAACCTGCAGATGCGCTTCGGCACGGAAAAATACGCGAAATTCGCCTATTCCACCCGTTACGGCTTCAGCGTCGAATCCGATGAGCGCGGCTTTGCGCTCGCCGCTTTCGATTCGATGCTGGCCTTCAGCGATGACGGCCTGCATTACCGCGTGCGCGAAACCAATGAGGAAGCCAGGCTCGCGGGCGATGTGCTTTATGCGAAATGGTCACCTTTCCCCGATGTCAGCGTCGAAAGCTGGCTGGCGCCCGCAGCCCCCTGGCATATCCGCCTCCACCGGATCAGGGCGGCCCGGCCGCTGAGAGTCGCCGAAGGTGGCTTCGCCATCGCCCGTCGGGATTTCGAGCTGGACACGCTGTCGGCGTCGGATGGCGCTGCCTATGCGATCGGCGAAGCCGATTTCAGCGGTATTCTCGACGTGGGATCGTCGGTCGATCGCGCCGGGCTCGTGCAGAAGGCCCAGCCGAACACCAATGTGATCGTCGCAAAGACCATCGTACCGCAGCTGCGCGGCCAGATTCCGGCCGGTGAGACCATCCTGGTAACGGCGGTGCTGGCGCTCGGCGATCCCGCCGCCGTCGCGTCCGCCTGGACGCGGCCGCCGAAGGCGCCTGATCTTGCGGCGCTGGAGGCGCTGGTGCGGGAAAAGGGTGTGACCGTCAGCGCCATCGAAGCGCCGGGTCAGATGCCATGAGCCGCCCGGCCATCGTCCTTGCCATGGAGCCGTCGCGCACGGAGCATGTCCTGCCCGACGAGATCCTGCGCCGGCTCGATACCATCGGCCGCCTGCTGAATTCCGTGCCGTTGCAGCATTTCGAGGGCGAACGCGCCAGCCGCCTGCTGGCCGAAGCCGAAATCCTGGTGACCGGCTGGGGCGCGCCCTATGTCGGGCCTGAGATTCCCGCTGCCGCGCCGCGGCTTCGCCTCATCGTCCATGCGGCGGGCACGGTGAAGGGCATCATCGACGAGGCCATCTTCGAAGCGGGCATCGCGGTCAGCCACGCGGCCGAGGCCAATGCCGTGCCGGTTGCCGAATTCACGCTTGCCGCGATCCTCTTTGCCGGCAAGCGCGCCTTCCGGTTCCGCGATCTTTACGTCGCCGACCGCCACCGCGATCGCACCTATCCATTGCAGCGCGAAGCGATCGGAAATTATGGCCGCACTCTCGGTATTGTCGGCGCCTCGCGCATCGGCCGGCGGGTGATCGAGCTGTTGAAGCCGTTCGACTACAGTCTGCTGCTGTTCGATCCGATGGTCGATGCCGCCGAGGCGGCAGGCCTCGGAGCCGAAAAGGTCGCGCTCGACGATTTGATGCGCCGCGCGGATATCGTTTCCCTGCACGCGCCATCACTGCCGTCGACGCAGCATATGATCGATGCGCGAAGACTGTCGCTGATGAAGGACGGGGCAACGCTCATCAACACCGCGCGCGGCATTCTCATCGATGAGGCCGCTCTGCTTTCGGAGCTGAAGACCGGCCGCATCGACGCGGTCATCGATGTGACCGATCCGGAAATTCCGGAGGCGGGTTCGGTTTTCTACGATCTGCCGAACGTTTTCCTGACCCCGCACATTGCCGGCGCCATCGGCCTGGAACGGGCGCGTCTCGGAGAGATGGCAGCGGATGAGGTCGGGCGTTTTACGGCCGGCCGGCCGCTGCTCTACCAGATCCGCCGGCAGGATCTCGAAAACATTGCCTGACGCAACCAGGGGCGCGTGTCAACGCGGTGTCCTCAACGAATTGGGCGAGCCGTCATTGGCAAGCTCGGGCATCAGCTCGGCGATATCGACCACCTTGCCGGTGCGCGAACTCGTCAGCGCGGCAATGCCGCAGAGCACGGACATGGCGCCTGCCCGCGTGCCGGCGCGCTGGCCGAGCCTGTCTTCCATGCCGGGCTTGAAGATCATGTTGCGCATGCGGTCGTCGCCGCCGTAATGGCCGCCGGTGAAATGCGGGACGACGATGCGTTCGACGGCTTGCCTGTCATTCGGGAAATTGCGGATGAGGAGGATCGTATCCTCCTTCGGCTGTTCCCAGGGCTGGGCCTCATATTGGCGAATTTCGATGCGCCCCTTGGTGCCGTTGAAGGCGAGGTGATGGCCTTCGATCGGCTGGAAGGTGTTGAGCGAATAGGAGACATGAACGTTGTTGCGGTAGCGCAGGCTGACCACCATCGTATCGGGAATGTCGATATCCTCGCGGAAGACGCAGCCGTCGCGGAAATAACCGTCGATCTTCGAAGGATCCTCGTAAAGCTGATCCAGGAAAGGATCGGCCTCGAGATCGAGATAGTAGTCGCATTCATGCGCGTGCGGACAGAGCTTGCAGCGCGGTCCGCGGAACGGCCCCTTGCGGCCGTAGTTCTGCAGATCGGCGAAGGACGTGACGGCTTCTGGATCACTGTCGAGATACCAGTTCAGAAGATCGAAATGGTGAGTCGCCTTGTGAACGAACAGACTGCCGGAATTTTCCGTATAGGCGTGCCAGCGGCGGAAGTAGTCGGCGCCGTGTTTGGTGTTCAAATACCAATGGAAGTCGACGGAGGTTACCCGGCCGATCTCGCCGGCATTGAGCAGTTCCTTGATGCGGGCCGCCGTCGGCGCATAGCGATAGTTGAAGGAGACGTCGACCCGGCGGCCGGTGCGCTTCTCGGCGTCGAGAATCCGGCGAATTTTCTCGATCGAGGTGGTCATCGGCTTTTCGGTGATGACGTCGATGCCGGATTCCAGCGCCCGCACGATAATATCGTCATGCGTCTGGTCGGGCGTGCAGACGATGGCCAGATCCGGCCTCTGCTCGGCGAGCATGGAATCGATGTTTTCATAAAGCGGCGCATTGCTGCCGATCATGTTGCGGGCGCGCTCGCCGCGCAGCGAGTTCTTCTCGACGATGGCGGTCAGGTCGACATGTTCGCGCCAGCCGGCCAGCAGGTCCTTGCCCCACATGGTGGTGCCGCGGTTTCCGGTGCCGATCAGGGCAAAACGGCGTTTCTCCATCGAATGAATCCTCCTGCATGCTGATGAAACGAATTTTGAAAATCAGATCTGGCAGCAGCTGCGGAAGCGCTCGACGCAGGTGGCGATCACTTCGTCGGCCGGACGCTTCCACCAGGTCTCCGCCGAAAAGATCTCCACTTCCTGCGCCCCGAAGAAGCCCGCCGCCTCGATCATCCGCCTTATGCCCTTGAGGTCGATGACGCCGTCGCCCATCATGCCGCGGTCGAGCAGCATGTCCTTGGTCGGCACCAGCCAGTCACAGATGTGGTGGGCAAAGATCCGTTTCATCCGTCCGGCGCGGGCGATCTGGTTGGCAAGATCGGGGTCCCACCAGACGTGGTAGACGTCGATCGCGACACCGACATCCTCGCAGAGGGCTTCGCACATGTCGAGCGCCTGGCCGAGCGTGTTCACGCAGGAGCGGTCGGCGGCATACATCGGATGCAGCGGCTCGATGGCGAGTTTCACGCCTGATGCCTGTGCATGCGGCAGCACCGCGGCGATGCCGTCGAACACCATCTGTCGGGCCGCGACGATATCCCTGGAAGCGCCCGGCAATCCGCCGACGACGAGCACCAGGCAATCGGCTGAGAATGCCGCCGCCTCGTCGATCGCCCGCCTGTTGTCGTCGAGGTTCTTCTGCCAGTCGGCCTCGTTCGCCGCCGGAAAAAAGCCGCCGCGGCAAAGACCGGTGAGCTTGATGCCGTTCGACTTGACGATGCGCACCGCCTCATCGAGGCCGGCCTTGGCGATCTGGTCGCGCCAGGGCGCAATCGAGGTGATGCCATGCTTCAGGCAGATATCGACGGCTTCGGCAAAGCCGCATTGCTCGCGGATCGTCGCCAGGTTGATCGAAAGTCCTTCGACCTGCATCTCATTCCTCCCTTGCCGTGCCTGAGTTCAGTGAACGCCGTGAACGGCCAGCACTTGGCGCATCCGCGCCGCTGCGAGTTCCGGATCGGCCAGCACCCGCGCCTTGTCGGCCAGGCGGAAGAGTTCGGCCAGATGCGTGAGCGAACGCGTGCTCTGCTGGCCACCAACCATGGTAAAATGGTCCTGCAGGCCGTTGAGGTAGGCGAGGAAGACGACGCCGGTCTTGTAGAAGCGGGTCGGTGCCTTGAAGATGTGGCGCGACAACGGCACCGTCGGCTCGAGCAGATCGAAGAATTCGTGATTGCTCTTGCGGCCGAGCGCGTCGAGCGCGGCCGAGGCTGCCGGCGCGATCGCATCGAAAATGCCGAGCAGTGCGTCGGAATGGCCCTCTTCGTCGCCGGCGATCAGTTCGGCATAGTTGAAATCGTCGCCGGTATACATGCGGACACCTTTCGGCAGCCGGCGGCGCATCGCCACTTCCTTCTCCTTCGACAGAAGAGAGATCTTGATGCCGTCGACTTTCTGAGCATTGGCCTCGATCACCTCGAGGCAGGTTTCCATCGCTTTCAGATGGTCGTCATTGCCCCAGTAACCCTGAAGCGCCGGATCGAACATTTCGCCGAGCCAGTGGATGATGACCGGCTCCTTGACCTGGCGAAGGATGCGGTCATAGACCCTGACATAATCGTCCGGGCTCCTTGCGACGACGGCAAGCGCCCGGCTTGCCATCAGGATGATGCGGCCGCCGGCCGCCTCGACCGTTTCGATCTGCTCCTCATAGGCCTTGAGGATCGTGTCGATCGTCACCTCGGGGCCGGGTATCAGGTGGTCGGTGCCGGCGCCGCAGGCAATCAATGCATCCTTGCGGCCGGCGGCTTCGCCAAGCGCCCGGCGGATGAGGTCACGCGCTTCCGGCCAGCCGAGCCCCATGCCGCGCTGCGCCGTATCCATGGCTTCGGCGACACCGAGGCCGAGATCCCAGAGCCGATGGCGGAAGGCCAGCGTCCGTTCCCAGTCGATCGCCGGCGTCAGCCAGGGGTCGTTGTCGGCAAGCGGATCGGCAACGACGTGCGCCGCCGCAAAGGCGATGCGCGGGAAGCTCGTGGCGTCGCGCTTCTTCAGTTCGATCGGCGTGCCGGTCAGCGTATAGGGGACGATCTTGCCGTCGAGAGGGAGATTGATCGTCGTCACGGCTCAGAACTCCAGTGCGGGAACGTCGAGCCAACGGCGTTCGGCCCAGGATTTCAGCCCGAGTTCGGCCAGTTGCACACCCTTGGCGCCGGCCTCCAGGCCGTAGGGCCACGGCGCGTCTTCGACGACATGGCGGATGAACATTTCCCACTGCGCCTTGAAGCCGTTGTCGAAGGCCTGGGTATCCGGAACCTCGTCCCAGGTCCCGTAGAAGTCGATCGTCTGCGGCTGGTCGGGGTTCCAGACCGGCTTCGGCGTGTTGACGCGGTGCTGGCTCCAGCATTTCGTCAGCCCGGCGACGGCCGAACCATGCGTGCCGTCGACCTGGAAGGTGACGAGATCGTCGCGGCGCACGCGCACCGCCCAGGAGGAATTGACCTGCGCGATCACGCCGCCCTCAAGTTCGAAGGTCGCGTAGGCCGCATCGTCGGTGTCGCAATCATAGGGCTTGCCCTGCTCGTCGATGCGGCGCGGAATATGCGTGGCGCCGAGGCAGGAGACAGCCTTGACTTCGCCGAACAGATTGTCGAGCACGTAGCGCCAGTGGCAGAGCATGTCGAGGATGATGCCGCCGCCATCGCCCTTGCGATAGTTCCAGGAGGGGCGCTGCGCCGGCACGCCCCAATCGCCCTCGAAGACCCAATAGCCGAATTCGCCGCGCACCGAGAGGATCTTGCCGAAAAAGCCGGAATCCCTGAGCAGCGCCAGTTTGCGCAGGCCGGGCAGGAAGAGCTTGTCCTGCACGACGCCATGCTTGAGCCCGGAGCGCCGCGCCTTGCGGGCGAGATCGATCGCCACCTGCAGATCGTCGGAAATCGGCTTTTCGCAGTAGACGTGCTTGCCGGCGTCGAGCGCCCTGGACAGAAGCTCGGCGCGCATCAGCGTCGTGCCGGCGTCGAAGAAGATCGTGTCGTCGGGATTGGCGAGCGCGGCATCGAGATCGGTCGACCAGCGCTTGATGTTATGCTTCTTCGCCAGCTCTTCCATCTTGGCGCCGTTGCGGCCGACGATGATCGGGTCGATCTCAAGTTTCTCGCCCGAATTCAGCGTGATGCCGCCTTGGTCGCGGAAGGCCAGAATCGAGCGCACCAGGTGCTGGTTGTAACCCATGCGGCCGGTGACGCCGTGCAAGATGATCCCCAAGCGTGCCATTTTTTTCCTCCCTGCAATCTTTTTCGGCGGGAGCGGGCATGTCAGCCCGGCCCTCCCAAGCCAGTAACTAAACAGTTACTTGATGACAGAAGAGCGGCGAGCCTGTCAAGAGTCGAATCCGACTTTCGAGACTCAGCGCTTGATCGAGGCGAGCGTGACGTGGACGATATGGCTTTCCCAGGCGTTGAGATTGGCCGGCTCGATCAGGTCGCGGCCGAAGATCGTCGAAAGCGTGTACTGGTTGGAGAGATAGAAATAGCCGAGCGAGGCGATCGTCAGGTAAACATGCAGCGGATCGGCCGTCTCGACGAAGACGCCCTGTTTCTTGCCCTGTTCGAGCACTTGGGATAGCTCGCCGATCAGGTGCGAATGGAGTTCCTTGAGCCGGACGGATTGGCGCAGCCACCGGGCGCGATGCAGGTTTTCCGTGCCGAGCAGGCTCAGGAATTCCGGGTGCTGGAGGAAATAGCGCCAGGTGAAGAGCGCCAATTCGCCGATGCCTTCCTCCGGGCTGCGGTCGCCGATATGCAGCGCGCGCTCGGCGGTGCGGATGCCGACATAGGCTTCCTCGAGCACTTTGAGGTAGAGCTGCTCCTTGTCGCCGAAATAATGATAAAGCATGCGCTTGTTGGTGCCGGCCCGTTCGGCGATGGCGTCGACGCGGGCGCCGCCCATGCCGTTTTCGGCAAATTCCCGGGTTGCCGCTTCGAGGATCGCGGCGCGCGTCCGCTCCGGATCGCGTTGGGCCGTCCGTTCTGTCGACGGTCGCCGGGCCTGCTTCTTTTCCCTGTTTCCCCCGCTGTCGTTCATCGCTCCACCCCTGTCTTCACGTGTTGCGCTCATAAGCCTTCGGTGCGAAATTGTAAAAACCGAATTTGGAAGGGCGGCCCACCGGAACAGAAGGGTCGGAGCATGACGTCGCCTGAAACCGTCGAGGCTTTTCGCCATCATGCTCTAACCGACACCGCTTGACAGGCTTGCCGCTTTGCTCGTAGCTTGTAACCAATTAGTTATTTGCGCAAGCAAAACTGGTTTGGAAGCGTGTGGAGGCGCTTCCCTTTGGAGGAGGAAAAAATGACCCTGCGTGTAAACAGACGTAATTTCGTGGCCGGCGGCGCAGCACTTCTGTCGCTCTCGGCGCTCGGCACCAGCGCCCTGGCGCAGGAAACGCGCCTGCGTCTCCTGTGGTGGGGCTCGCAGCCACGTGCCGACCGAACCAACAAGGTGTCGGAACTTTACAAGGCGAAAAATGCCGGCATTACCATCAACGGTGAGTTTCTCGGATGGGCCGATTATTGGCCACGACTTGCAACCCAGGTCGCCGGTCGCAACGCGCCCGACATCATCCAGATGGACTACCGCTATATTGTCGAATATGCCCGGCGCGGTGCCCTTGCTCCTTTGGAATCCTACATGCCGTCGAAGCTGCAGCTCGAGGATTTCGATCCTGCGCAGATCGAAGGCGGCAAGGTCGATGGCCATTTCTATGGTGTCAGTCTCGGCGCCAACTCGGCCGCAACCGTGGTGAACGCCGCGGCCTTCAAGGAAGCCGGCATCGATATGCCGACGCAGAAGACGACTTGGGAAGAATTCGGCAAGATCGGTGCCGAGATGACCAAGGCCGGTAAGCGCAAGGGTTACTTCGGTTTTGCCGACGGCAGCGGTGTTGAACCGGCGCTCGAAAACTACCTCCGCCAACGCGGCAAGGCGCTCTACACGGCGGACTCGAAGATTGCTTTCGGTCCTGAGGAAGCGTCTGAATGGTTCGATATGTGGGCTAAGTTCCGCGAAGCCGGAGCTTGCGTCACCCCTGATATCCAGGCCCTATACAAGGATACGATCGATACCAGCCCGCTCACCGTCGGCAAGGCTGCTTGTGACTACGCACACAGCAACCAGTTCGTCGGCTATCAGGCCATGGTCAAGGACAAGTTGGCCCTGACCAACTACATGCGCATCACGCCGGACTCAAAGGGTGGCCATTACCGCAAGCCATCGATGTTCTTCTCCGTATCGGCTCAGTCGAAGGTGATGGATCAGGCGGTCGACTACGTCAACTTCTTCGTCAAGAATCCGGATGCCGCAGTGATCCTCGACGTTGAGCGCGGCATTCCGGAATCGAAGGCAATGCGCGATGTCGTCGCTGCCAAGCTCGACGAAACCGGCAAGGTTCCGCTCGACTATGTCGCCGGCCTCGGTGATCTTGCCGGCCCACTGCCGCCGCCGCCGCCAACCGGCGCAGGCGAAGGCCAACTTATTCTGCGCAACATCGCCGAACAGGTAGCCTTCGGACAGCTTTCTCCCTCGGATGGCGGTAAGCAGCTTGTCACCGAAATTACGCAGATTCTCGCACGAGGCTGATCCCGTATGAGCAATGCGATGCGCACGCCCGCAGGGGCCATACCGGTGGAAAGATATCAGGGGGCCGTGGCCGAAGGACGCTTCCGGCGTCTCTGGAATGCCAATGCTCCCGGCTACCTCTTCCTCCTGCCATGGCTCATCGGCTTTTTCGGGCTGACGCTCGGGCCGGCCCTGATTTCGCTCTATCTCTCCTTCACCGACTACGACATGCTACGGTCGCCGAGTTGGGTGGGAACGGCGAATTACGTGCGCATCGCCACGGCGGATCCGAAATTCTCGGCCGCCATGAATGTCACCCTGACCTATGTCGTCTTCTCGGTGCCGTTCAAACTGACCTTTGCTTTGCTGGTCGCTATGGCGCTGAACCGCGGCCTGCGCGGGCTGACCTTCTATCGCGCCATCTTTTACCTGCCCTCATTGCTGGGCGGCAGCGTGGCGATCGCCGTTCTCTGGCGCCAGCTTTTCGCCAGCGATGGTCTCGTCAATGCCGCGCTCTCGCAGTTCGGCATCGAAGGTCCGAGCTGGATCTCGCATCCGAACTATTCGATCTATACGCTGGTGGCGCTGTCGGTCTGGCAGTTCGGCTCGCCGATGATTATTTTCCTCGCCGGCCTGCGCCAGATCCCGCAGGACATGTATGAGGCGGCCAGCCTCGACGGCGCCTCGAAATTCCGGCAATTCCACAAGATCACCCTGCCGCTTCTGACGCCGGTGATCTTCTTCAACGCCGTCGTCCAGACGATCGAAGCTTTCAAGGCCTTCACGCCGGCCTTCATTATATCGGGCGGCACCGGCGGGCCGATCAATTCGACGCTGTTCTACACGCTCTACCTCTATCAGGAAGCCTTCGGCAATTTCCGCATGGGCTATGCCTCGGCGCTCGCCTGGATCCTGGTGGTGATCATCGCGATCTTCACCGCCTTCTCCTTCCTGACCTCGCGTTACTGGGTGCACTACGATGACTGAGATGACCGCTTCCGTCACTGCGGCCAGGCCGCCATCGGACATCACCAAACGCAGCCTGCCGGCGTCGCTCGTCATCCACGCCCTGCTGATCGCCGCTTCGCTTCTGATGCTCTATCCGCTGTTGTGGATGGTCTCGGCATCGGTCAGGCCCGAAAACGAGATCTTCTCGTCGACCTCGCTCATCCCGTCGTCGATCGATTTCGCCTCTTATGTCCGCGGCTGGACCGGGCTCGATGTCAGCTTCGGCCGATTCTTCTGGAATTCGCTCGTCATCTCGCTGCTGGTCGTGACCGGCAATGTCATCGCCTGTTCGCTGACGGCCTACGCCTTTGCGCGGCTGCGTTTTGCCGGCCGGAATTTCTGGTTTTCGATCATGCTCGGCACGCTGATGATCCCCTATCATGTGACGCTGATCCCGCAATATGTGCTGTTCCTCGACCTTGGCTGGGTGAACACCATCCTGCCGCTCGTCGTGCCGAAGTTCCTGGCAAGCGATGCCTTCTTCATCTTCCTGATGGTGCAGTTCTTCCGCGGCATCCCGCGCGAACTCGACGAGGCGGCGATGATGGACGGCTGCAGCGCCTGGCGCATCTATTGGAAGATCATGCTGCCGCTGTCGCTGCCGGTGCTGGCAACCGCCGCCATCTTCTCCTTCATCTGGACCTGGGACGATTTCTTCGGCCCGCTGATCTACCTGAACGATATGAACACCTATACGATCCAGCTCGGCCTGCGCACCTTCGTCGATTCCACCAGCGCCTCGGATTGGGGCGGTCTCTTCGCCATGTCGACTTTGACGCTCGTGCCGGTCTTCTTCTTCTTCCTGTTCTTCCAGCGCCTGCTGATCGAAGGCATCGCCACGACGGGCATGAAACGCTGATGGCGGCAATGGGAAAGAGTGACATGAGCATCAAGACGGTCGCGATCGTCGGCTGCGGCATCGGCCGCTCCCACATCGTCGAGGGCTATCTGCCGCATTCCGACAAGTTCAAGGTCGTGGCGATCTGCGACCTGAACGGTGAGCGGTTGGCTGCGGTCGGAGACGAGTTCGGCATCGAGCGCCGCACCACTTCCTTTGCGGAGCTGCTTACCGATGACACGATCGACATCATCGATATCTGCACCCCGCCTGGCATCCATCTGGAACAGGTGGTGGCAGCACTCGCCGCCGGTAAGCATGTCGTATGCGAAAAGCCGCTGACCGGCTCGCTTGCCGCCGTCGATACGATCATGGAAGCGGAAAAGAGTGCCAAAGGCGTGCTGATGCCGATCTTCCAGTATCGTTACGGCGACGGTATCCAGAAGGCCAAACGGATCATCGATGCCGGCATTGCCGGCAAAGCCTATACGGCTTCGGTCGAAACCTTCTGGTTGCGCAAACCGGAATATTACGCCGTGCCCTGGCGCGGCAAATGGGCGACGGAACTCGGCGGCGTGCTCGTCACCCATGCGCTGCATCTGCACGACATGATGATGCATCTGATGGGGCCGGCGGCAAGGGTTTTCGGCCGTGTCGCCACCCGCGTCAACGATATCGAGGTCGAAGATTGCGCCTCCGCCAGCCTGCTGATGGAAAACGGCGCCTTCGTCTCGCTGTCCTGCACGCTCGGCTCGCAGGAGCAGATCAGCCGGCTGAGGCTGCACTTCGAGAACGTCACCTTCGAAAGCACGCACGAACCCTACACGCCGGGCAAGGACCCCTGGAAGATCATCGCCGCCAATGATGACGTCAGGGCAAAGATCGACCGCGTGGTCGGCGACTGGCAGCCGGTCGCGCCGCGGTTCACCACCCAGATGGGCCAGTTCCATGCCTTCCTCAGCGGCCAGGGGCCGCTGCCGGTGACAACTCAGGATGCGCGCCGTGCCCTCGAACTTGTCACCGCCATCTACCAATCTTCCGACAGCGGCGCTGAAGTGCCGCTGCCGGTCGGTCCCGACAGTCCGAAATACGCCGATTGGCGCGCAAGAACGAAGTAACCGATAAATAAACGAGAGGGTTTTGAGAAGATGGCAACCAGTGTCGTTCTTCAGAAGGTCGAGAAGCGCTACGGCGCGATGGATGTGATCCATGGCATCGACCTCACGATCGATCCCGGCGAATTCGTCGTTTTTGTCGGGCCCTCCGGCTGCGGAAAATCGACCCTTCTGCTCATGATCGCCGGCCTCGAAGAGATATCGGGCGGCGCGCTGCTGCTCGACAGCGAGCGCATGAACGAGGTGGCGCCGGCCAAGCGCGGCATCGCCATGGTTTTCCAGTCCTATGCGCTCTATCCGCACATGTCGGTCTACAAGAACCTCGCCTTCGGCCTGGAGACGGCGGGTTACAAGAAGGCCGATATCCAGCCGAAGGTCAAACGTGCCGCCGAGATCCTGCAGATCGAAAAGCTCCTGGAGCGTAAGCCGAAGGCGCTCTCCGGTGGCCAGCGCCAGCGTGTCGCCATCGGCCGGGCCATCGTGCGCGAGCCGCGTATCTTCCTGTTCGACGAGCCGCTGTCGAATCTCGATGCCGAACTGCGCGTGCAGATGCGGGTCGAGATCTCCCGCCTGCACCGGCAGCTCGGTAACACCATGATCTACGTCACCCATGATCAGGTCGAAGCGATGACGATGGCCGACAAGATCGTCGTCTTGAATTCCGGCCGCATCGAGCAGGTCGGCGCGCCGCTCGATCTCTACAACAACCCGGCCAACCGCTTTGTCGCCGGCTTTATCGGCAGCCCGAAGATGAACTTTCTGCAGGCGCGCATCGAAGAGGTCGGTGAAGCCGAAACCAGCATTCATGTTTGCGGCAATTCCGTCCGCCTGCCGCGCCGGCTGCAAGGCGAGGCCGGTGAGACCGTCACCTTCGGCATCCGCCCCGAGCATCTTTCCCTCACGCAGGGCGCCATCACGCTCTCGACCGTTAATGTCGATCTCGTCGAAAATCTCGGCGGCGCCACCATGCTCTACACCACAACGCCGGATGGCCAGTTGCTGACGGTCGCGCTCGACGGTCAGCAGAAGGTCGAGCCCGGCGCCAATGTGAAGGCTCTCTTCGATCCGGCCCGCTGCCACGTCTTCGACGCCGCCGGCAAGACGATCTGACCCTAAAGCGCCCTTTGCGCGTCCGGAAGGACGCGCGCGGCTGCTTGACAGCCTATCCTGCTCTGCCCCATCATTTTGCCAGCGCCGCAAGGGGGATAGCATGACGCCTGAGGATAGGATTCATGCGCTTGGCATCTGGCAGGGTCCGATTGAAATTTCGCCGATATCTGGCGGCATCACCAACAGGAACTATCTGGTCAGCGATGCCGTCGCGCGCTGCGTGGTGAGACTCGGCACCGATATTCCGATCCACCACATCATCAGGCAGAACGAGCTTGCCGCAAGCCGCGCGGCGCACGCAGCCGGCCTGTCGCCCGCCGTCATCCACCATTCGCCCGGCGTGCTGGTGCTCGACTATATCGAGGCGCGGGCGCTGTCGCCCGAGGATATCAGGACGCCGGAAATGCTGGCCCGGATCGTGCCGCTGGTGCGCGCCTGCCACCATGATATCGCACGGCATTTCCGCGGCCCGGCGATGATCTTCTGGGTCTTCCATGTCATCCGCGACTACGCCGCCAGCCTGAAGGAGTCGGGCAGCCTCCACCTCCCACTGCTGCCGGCGTTGATCGCCAAGGCCGAGACGCTGGAAGAGGCGGCAGCGCCGTTCGAGATCGCCTTCGGCCATAACGACCTGCTGGCCGCCAATTTTCTCGATGACGGCAAGCGGCTCTGGCTGATCGATTGGGACTATGCCGGCTTCAACACGCCGCTGTTCGATCTCGGCGGGTTGGCCTCCAACAACGAGTTCTCGCAGGCCGCCGAGCAAATGATGCTGGAGATCTATTTCGATCGGCCGCCGACCGATGATCTCCGCCGCCGCTACGGCGCGATGAAATGCGCCTCGCTGCTGCGCGAGACGCTCTGGAGCATGATTTCGGAAATCCACTCCACCATCGATTTCGACTATGCCGCCTATACAGCCGAAAATCTCGCGCGCTTCGAGCGCACCTATCAAGCTTTTGAACAGGATCGATAAATGACGAGACAATTACCGAAGACGGCCAAGGCCGTGGTCATCGGCGGCGGCATCATCGGCTGCTCGACAGCCTATCATCTCGGCAAGCTCGGCTGGACCGATACTGTTCTCCTGGAACGCAAGAAGCTGACGTCGGGCACGACCTTTCATGCCGCCGGCCTTGTCGGCCAGCTGCGCACGAGCGCCAACATCACCCAGCTGCTCGGTTATTCCGTCGATCTCTACAAGCGCCTGGAAGAGGAAACCGGGCTCGGCACCGGCTGGAAGATGAATGGCGGCCTGCGGCTTGCCTGCAACGAGGAGCGCTGGACGGAGGTCAAGCGCCAGGCGACCACGGCCCAATCCTTCGGCCTCGAAATGCAGTTGCTGACGCCGCAGGAGGCCTTCGATCTCTGGCCGCTGATGACAACAGACGATCTGGTCGGCGCCGCCTTCCTGCCGACCGACGGCCAGGCCAATCCCTCCGACATCACCCAGGCCCTGGCAAAAGGTGCCCGCATGGCGGGCGTTTCGATCTTCGAGGATACCGAGGTTCTCGACTTCGACATCGACAAGGGGAGGATCCGCGCCGTCGTCACCGCTGAAGGCCGCATCGAATGCGAGCGCGTCGTCGTCTGCGCCGGCCAATGGACGCGCGCCTTCGCTGCCCGCTTCGGCGTCAACGTGCCGCTGGTCTCGGTCGAGCATCAATATATCATCACCGAATCCTTCGGCGTGCCCTCCAACCTGCCGACGCTGCGTGATCCCGATCGCCTGACCTATTACAAGGAGGAGGTCGGCGGCATCGTCATGGGCGGCTACGAGCCAAATCCCATTGCCTGGGCAAAGCAAGGTATCCCTGAAGGTTTTCACTACACGCTGCTCGACAGCAACTTCGACCATTTCGAGCAGATCATGGAACAGGCGCTCGGCCGCGTTCCGGCGCTGGAGAATGTCGGCGTCAAGCAGCTGCTGAACGGCCCGGAAAGTTTTACGCCGGATGGTAACTTCATTCTCGGCGAGGCGCCGGAGCTGAAGAACTTCTTCGTCGGCGCCGGTTTCAACGCCTTCGGCATCGCCTCAGCCGGCGGCGCCGGCATGGCGCTTGCCGAATGGGTGACCAAGGGCGAGCCGCCCTACGATCTCTGGCCGGTCGATATCCGCCGTTTCGGCCGCCCGCATTTCGATACCGACTGGGTGCGCACCCGCACGCTCGAAGCCTATGGCAAGCACTACACCATGGCCTGGCCGTTCGAGGAGCATTCGAGTGGCCGCCCCTGCCGCAAATCGCCGCTCTATGACCGGCTGAAGGCGCAGGGTGCCTGCTTCGGCGAAAAGCTCGGCTGGGAGCGGCCGAACTGGTTTGCCGATCTCTTCGCCAATGAGGAGCCGCGGGATATCTACAGCTACGGCAGGCAGAACTGGTTCGATGCCGTCGGCCGCGAGCATAAGGCGGTGCGCGAGGCGGCCGTCATCTTCGACCAGACCTCCTTCGCCAAATTCGTGCTGAAGGGCAGGGATGCCGAGGCGGCGCTCTCCTGGATCGCTGCCAACGATGTCGCAAGGCCCGAGGGATCGCTCATCTACACGCAGATGCTGAACGACAAGGGCGGCATCGAATGCGACCTGACCGTCGCCCGCATCGCCGAGGACGAATATTACATCGTCACCGGCACCGGTTTTGCCACCCACGACTTCAACTGGATCGCCCGCAATATTCCGGCGGAGCTGCATGCCGAACTGGTCGACGTCACCTCGGCCTATTCCGTTCTGTCGCTGATGGGACCGAATGCACGCGCGGTGCTGGAAAAGGTGACCGGCAGCGATGTCTCGAATGCCGCTTTCCCCTTCGGCCAGGTCAGAACCATCGGCATATCGGGCTGCCCGGTGCGGGCCTTGCGCATCACCTATGTCGGCGAGCTCGGCTACGAGCTGCATATTCCCATTGAATATGCGACCACGGTCTATGACGTATTAATGGCTGCTGGCGGCGAGCTTGGCCTGGTCAATGCCGGCTACCGCGCCATCGAGAGCTGCCGCCTGGAAAAGGGCTATCGCGCCTGGGGTTCCGATATCGGCCCCGACCACACGCCTGTTGAGGCCGGCCTCGGCTGGGCGGTGAAGATCAGAAAGAACATTCCCTTCCGTGGCCGCCAGGCGATCGAGCGGCAGCTTAAGGAGGGTGTGAAGAAGCGCCTTGCCTGCTTCGTTCCCGACGATCCCGATACCGTGCTGCTCGGCCGCGAAACCATCTATCGCGACGGCAAACGTGTCGGCTGGCTCTCGAGCGGCGGCTTCGGTTATACGGTGGGCAAGGCGATCGGTTACGGCTATGTCCGCAACGCCGAGGGGGTCACGGAGGATTTCGTCTTGTCCGGCAGCTATGAGCTCGATGTCGCCAGGGAACGCATTCCCTGTAAGGTGTCGCTGGCCCCGCTCTACGATCCTGATATGGCGCGGGTGAAGGCGTGACCATGTGGCGTGGGTTTACGCCTCCGCGTCAAAGCGGACCGTCGCGGCTTGGCACCCTCTTCTCCCCAGCGGGGGTCCGAAGGACGGGTTGAGACCCGCGGCTCAACCCAGGTAAAGGTGGCCCGAAGGGTCGGATGGGGGGCCGCACGGCACACCATTCATTGCTCTTCGCTTGCGCTCAGCGCATTCGCGGCTTTCGCCGCTCACCCCCTCATCTGCCTACCGGCATCTTCTCCCCGCCGGGGAGAAGGGACCTGTAGCACGCGCCTTGCTATCTCTCCCCAAGTAAGAGCAAGGCGTGTCGGAGGAAGAGAGAAAACCTCAAAACAGCGGCAACCGATCGTCCTGGATCAGGATCTCCAGCTTGTCCGAGACATCCTGCGCCCACGCCCGATGTTCCGTCAAAGCCTTCGGGAAAAGTCCGGGCAAGGTGAACAGCGCCGCCGAAATCGCCGGACCGGTGCGCGGGACATCGGCGATCAACGCGGCGATTTCGGCTGCACGGGGATCGCGCAATTCGTAGCGCTCGCCATTGCCGCGTTCGCCGATCGCATAGCGCATCCATGCCGCAACGGCGATCGCATAGGTCTCCGCCCTGTCGCCGTGCGCCAGCGCCTCGCATGCCGGTTCCAGCAGCCGCTGCGGCAGTTTCTGGGTGCCGTCCATGGCGATCTGATAGGTGCGGTGGGCGATCGCCTTGTTTGCAAAGCGCGCTATCAATTCCTTGGCATAGTCGTCGAGATCGATGCCGGGGACCGGATCGAGCGTTCTCGCCGCCGCGTGCATGTGGCGATAGGCAAGTGCGGCCAGCGCGTCATCGTCCATCACGTCGCGGATGAATTCATAGCCGCCGATATAACCGAGATAGGCGAGCAGCGAATGGGCGCCGTTCAACATCCGGAGCTTCATCTTCTCATAGGCCGAGACGTCTTCGACCATCAGCGCGCCGCGCACCTTTTCCCAATCCGGCCGGCCATTGGCGAAATGGTCCTCGATCACCCATTGGGTAAAGGGTTCCGTCTCGATCGCCGCCATATCCGTGCGGCCGGTCAGCCGCTCGGCATCGGCATAGGTCGCCTCGGTGCTGGCCGGCGTGATGCGGTCGACCATCGTCGACGGGAAGGGCACGTTGGCTTCGATCCAGCGATGCAGATCGGCATCGATGCGGGAGGTGAATTCGAGCACCAGGCGTTTCAGCACGGCGCCGTTGCTCGGCAGGTTGTCGCAGCTGAGCGGCGTAAACGGGGCAATGCCCTTCTGCCGGCGGCGCGCAAGGCCTTCGACGAGATAGCCGATGACGCCGCGCGGCGCATGCCGGTTGGCGAGGTCGGCGACGATATCGGGATGTTTGAGGTCGAGGCCGCCGGTTGCCGGATCGAAGCCATAGGCCTTTTCCGTCACCGTCATGCTGACGATACGGATATCAGGATCTTCGAGCCGCGCCAGCAGGCCGGCCGGATCGCGCGGCGCCACATGCGCCTTCAGGATCGAGCCGATCACCTCAGCCGTCGTGCCCGAGGTATCGCGGATCAGCGTCGTATAGAGCCCGTTCTGGGCAGTCAGATTGTCGGCGACATCGGGCGTGCGCAGGCTTGCCACCTCAATGCCCCAGTCGCCGCCTGCAGCGGCGAGCGCGCCATCGGTAAACGGCGCGAAATGCGCGCGGAAGAAGGCGCCGGGTCCCAGATGCAGGATGCCGCTTTTCAGCCGGCTGCGATCATAGGCGGGAAGCTTCGCCGTCGGGGCGAGGCCGGAAAGGGTCTGCAGTCGTTCGCTCACAGCTTATAGGCCTTCTTCGCATTACCATAGGAGAGTTCGCTCGCCACGATCTCGGCATCGCTCTTGGAAATCCGGTGCTCGGCGACAAGCCCAGCGAGGAAGCGGCAGACTTCGCGGCGCCAGACATCGTGCCGCGCCGGGATCGAAAGCAGCGCGCGCGTATCGTCGTTGAAGCCGGCCATATTGGCAAAACCGGCCGTTTCCACGACCTGGTCGAGATAGCGCCGGATGCCGAGCGGGCTGTCGTGGAACCACCACGGCGGGCCGATCATCAGGCAGGGCCAATGGCCGGCCATCGGCGCCAGCTCGCGCGCATAGGTCGTCTCATCAAGGGTGAAGAGCAGCACGCGCAGCCCCGGCGCATGGCCGTATCTGGAAAGCAGCGCATTCAGGCCGCCGACCCAGTCGGTTCGCGTCGGGATATCGGCGCCCATATTGGGCCCGCGCGTCGCAAAAAGCCCGCTGTCGGTGTTGCGCCGCGAACCCGCATGGATCTGCATGACCATGCCGTCCTCGGCCGAAAGTCCGGCCATCTCGGTCATCATCTGGCCGCGGAAGAGCTCGGCATCCTGAGGCGAAAGCGGACCCTTCAGCGCCTTGTCGAGCAGCGCCTGCTTTTCGGCAAGTGGCAGGTCGGCGGTGAAGGCTGTGGGTACGCCGTGATCGGTCGCGGTGGCGCCGAACTGGCGGAAATAGGCGCGGCGGCGCCGATGCGCCTCGATCAGGCCGTCCCAGCGCGTCACGTCAGCGCCGGTGATCTCCCCGAACTTGACGAGATTGTTGCGGAAGCCGACGGCGTCGGGATCGGTGACGCTGTCCGGCCGGTAGGTGGTGCGCACTCTGCCGATCCAGCCGTCCGCGGCCATCTTCTGGTGATGGGCCAGCGGGTCGAGCGCACCTTCTGTGGTCGCGATCGTTTCGATGCCGAAGCGCTGATGCAGCGCCCGCGGCCGGAATTCGGGAAGGGCGAGCTGGGCATTGATGTGATCGTAGAGCGCATCGGCATTGTCTGATGTCAGCGGCTCGGTGCAGCCGAGTACGGCCGACATGGCGTGGTCGACCCAGAGGCTCGATGGCGTTCCGCGGAAGAGATGGTAATGCTTGGCAAAGCTCCGCCAGATCGCGCGTCCTGCAGCCACCGGTTTGCCATCGAGCCGCGGCACGCCGAGTTCGTCCAATGGAACGCCGACGCTGTGCAGCATGCGGAAGAGATAATGATCGGGAATGACGAGCAGCGAGGCCGCGTCTTCGAAGGGCTTGTCGTCGGCGAACCAGGACGGTTCGGTATGCCCGTGCGGGCTGACGATCGGAAGATTGCGCACCGTCTCATAGAGGTCTCGCGCAATGGTCCGTGTTGCCGGGTCGGCCGGAAAGAGCCGGTCCGGATGAAGAAAGCCGTTTCCTGCATCCATCAGTATTCCTCCCTGATGGATATGGGCCTACCCCACAACATCAGGCGCGGCAAGGTCTTTTAGTAACCAAACGGTTCAGTTTTGCGCGCGGCTGCGCCGGCCATCGAAAACATTGACGAGATGGCCTATTTCCGCTTTGGGAGAACCATCTATTCTGCCGGTGTCGGCAAAGGAGGATCTAGAGCCTTTCCGGGTTAGATTGTAGGATTCTGTTGGCTCAAACGGAGTCGGATGGTCGACCGGCCGGCGCGTGTCGTAGCCCGGTTCTACGGCCAAGCCGGCCGGTCGAGCAGGCGGCCCGTTTCAGCCAACCCGAAGGGCCGAGCATCTTTCCGCCAGGACAAAGGCGATCGGCTCGGGCGTACCAAGGGGTATGCCCGTCGCCAATCGCCTTTGCCCTGACGAAAACCTGCTCCGGCAGAATGCTGCAATCTAACCCGGAAAGACTCTAATGTCCGACGAGACGAACCGCATCACCCGGCTGGAGGAAATGCTGGCCTATCAGGCAAAGACGATCGAGGAGCTTTCTGATCAGCTTGCCGAACAATGGAAGATCGTCGAGCAGATGCGCACCAAGCTCGACCGTCTGACCGAACGTTTCCTGTCGCTGGAGGAGCAGTCGCTGGAAGCGCCTGCCGTCACCCGTCCGCCGCATTATTAACGGGGCGTGGAGGAAGACCGCTTGCCTGCTACGTTCATCAAGAAGCTCAGAGCCTTCCAAGGTATTCCGAAGCCATAATCCCGGACACGTAGAGCAGTCACGAAAGCGCTGCGCCGAACCTATTAGTGGCAGGGTTGCAGCTACGCTTGAAGCCTACTCTAGGAAAATCACGTTACGGGCTCTTGGGCGCATTGGCGAGAAAAACACCGACGAGCTCGCGTTTCCGCACGTCAAAAGCGTCAATTTTCTCTTTGACCGAAACGATATCAATTTGCGAATTCGCAATCTGCTCCGCCATTAGATCCAGTAACTTATACTGGTCGGCAATGAGCGGGTTAATGACGTCATCCTTCAGACCCCCCAACTCAAACGCCCCCTCGTCATCATGACCGACCATTTGATGGACCATCGTATTTGTTTGTAGATCGAGTTCCAGAATTTCCCTGTAATATTCACTGTGAAGTCGTAGCTCTAGTTTTTTGGCACTGTTGAAAGCGTGGATTTTCGCTGCTAGCTCTTCCAAACACGCTACGCTAAGCAACGCGATTATGTACTTTTGGAACAAAAGCCCTTTCCAATGTTCTTTTGGAATGGCGGCGAAAGGTTCCACCTCGGAAACTAAGTGTCCCCATACCGGCGCTTCAATGTCTTTGGCGGACGCGCAAATATCGCACCATCCTTGTTCAGCTAAGAACAACTCTAAGAGCCTTGCCCGTTGGCCTTGCCACGTCTTCTGGGCAGCGATTTCGTCTAATTGCATCGAAAAAGCTTTGCGCCAGTAATCCAACAGTGAGAGGCCTGATTTTCCTATAAGGCCCTCAGCGGCTTCATACATTTCCTTTGGTAAAGGCGGCTTCATCAGGTTTTGCCTGGTCAGCCGGTGAAGGTCCGCCGATGTGAGCGGACGCTTGAGTAAACGCTTTAAAATCGTCATGGCGCATCCACGGGTAGAGCAACTACTTCCGATAGCCTTGGATTACGCGCGAACAAATGTCCATGTTGGCTACCTGTATTCCCATCAAAAACTGAGAAGGGAGATCTCTTGGAGCAACTGTCGTCAGCCCGTGGCAGCCGCAGGCCGGCACTTTGGGAACCTGAAACACTGCCGGATACGCACCGTCGGCCAAGTCAATCCGGGTCTGCTTATAGAGACGCGCCAGCAACAGAGCCTCTTCGACACAGAGAGGCTCAAGTACGCGGTCCGGGATAGCCGGCCGAATCGCGACCGGCTTCCACAGGAAAGCCAGCATGCCGGCCGTGTTCCTCGCTGCCGGCACCTACCCTGGTCAAGCATCGAGGCTGGCTGATCAGACGCCGCCGATGCAGAGATATTTCATTTCCAGATAATCGTCGGCGCCGTGGCGTGAGCCCTCGCGGCCGAGGCCGGATTGCTTGATGCCGCCGAAGGGCGCGGTCTCGGACGACATGATGCCGGTATTGATGCCGATCATGCCGTATTCCAGCGCTTCCGCCACCCGCCAGACCTTCTTCAGGTCGCCGGCATAGAAGTAGGCGGCAAGGCCGAATTCGGTATCATTGGCTTGAGCGATGACATCCTCGGCCGTCTCGAAACGGAAGAGCGGCGCCACCGGTCCGAAGGTTTCCTCGCGCGCCACCTTCATGCCGCGCGCCACGCCGGTCAGCACCGTCGGGGCGAAGAAGGTGCCGGCGCCGTCGATACGCTTGCCGCCGGTCAGCACCTTGGCGCCCTTGGCAAGCGCGTCGCTGACATGATCTTCCACCTTGGCAAGGCCCTGCTCGTCGATCAGCGGCCCGATCTCGACACCCGCGGTGAAGCCGTCGCCGACCGACATCTCGGCGACCCTGGCGGCAAGCTTGGCCGCAAAGGCGTCATAGACGCCCGACTGGATGTAGAGGCGGTTGGCGCAAACGCAGGTCTGGCCGGCATTGCGGTATTTGGAGGCGATCGCGCCTTCGACGGCGGCGTCGAGATCGGCATCGTCGAAGACGATGAAGGGTGCATTGCCGCCGAGTTCCAGGCTGACCTTCTTGATCTGGTCGGCGCACTGCCGCATCAGGATGCGGCCGACTTCGGTCGAGCCGGTGAAGCTGATCTTGCGCACCTTGTCATTGCCGCAAAGCTCGCGGCCGATTGCCGGGCCGTCGACGCCGACGATGAGATTGAAGACGCCGGCGGGGATGCCGGCCTGTTCGGCGAGCACGGCAAGGGCGATCGCCGTCAGCGGCGTCTGTTCGGCGGGCTTCGAGACGACCGTGCAGCCGACGGCCAGCGCCGGCGCGATCTTGCGGGCGATCATCGCCGCCGGGAAATTCCACGGCGTGATCGTGCCGACGACGCCGACCGGCTGCTTGATGACGATCATGCGCTTGTCCTGGGACGGCGCCGGGATCGTCTCGCCATAGATCCGCTTGGCCTCTTCGGCGTACCATTCGACATAGGACGCGGCATACAGGATCTCGCCACGCGCTTCCGCGAACGGCTTGCCCATTTCGGCGGTCAGGATCGCGGCGAGTGCGTCGGCATTGGCGACCATCAGGTCGAACCATTTGCGCAGGAAAGCGCTGCGCTCCTTGGCCGGGCGGGCAGCCCAGGCCGGCTGGGCGGCATAGGCCGCATCGATCGCCGCCCGCGTCTCGCTGGCTCCCATGTCGGGCAGCGAGGCAAGCAGCTCGCCGGTTGCCGGATTGAGCACGTCGAAGGTCTTGGCGGCATCGCCCGATGTCCAGACGCCGTTGATATAGCCGGCGGCGCGCAGGAACGGCGAAGAGAAGGGAACGTGCTTCGTCAGGGCGGTGGTGAAAGCCATGGCATATCTCCTTTGGGAGAGGCTGCCGGTCGCCGGCAGCCATTGAAATCCGGTTCGGTTACTTGGCCGCGCTCGCTTCCAGCATCGAGGCCTCGAGAATGTCGAGTGCCTCGCCGAACACGTCGTCCTGGATGGTGATCGGCGCGAGGAAGCGGATGACATTGCCGTGGACGCCGCAGGTGAGCAGGATCAGGCCCTTGTCGAGTGCGATCAGCCGCACCCGGTTGGCGAAATCGGCACTCGGCAAGCCGGTCGTCCGGTCGTTGAATTCGACCGCATTCATGAAGCCCGGCCCGCGGATATCGGCGATCTCCGGCACGCTGTCGCGCAAGGATTCCAGCCGCTGCTTCAGCCGGCCGCCGAGCAGGTTGGCACGATCGCAGAGATCCTCGTCGGCGATGACGTCGAGGACGGCATGCGCAGCGGCGATGCCGAGCGGGTTGCCGCCATATGTGCCGCCGAGCCCGCCCGGTCCGGGCGCGTCCATGATCTCGGCGCGGCCGGTGACTGCGGCGAGCGGAAAGCCGCCGGCAAGGCTCTTTGCCATCGTCGTCAGGTCGGCCGCCACCTCGTGATGATCCATCGCGAACATCCGGCCGGTGCGGGCAAAACCGGTCTGCACCTCGTCGGCGATCAGCAGGATGCCATGCTGGTCGCAGAGCTCGCGCAGCGCCTTCATGAAGGCGGCGGGTGCGGAATAGAAGCCGCCTTCGCCCTGCACCGGCTCGATGATGATGGCGGCGACGCGCTGCGGATCGACATCGGCGGCAAAGAGCTTCTTGAGCGCGGCAAGCGACTGATCGGTGGTAACACCATGCAGTTCGACCGGGAAGGGGACGTGGAAGACGTCGCCCGGCATGGCGCCGAAGCCGACCTTGTAGGGCACGACCTTGCCGGTCAGCGCCATGCCCATGAAGGTGCGGCCGTGAAAGCCGCCGCCAAAGGCGATGACGGCCGAGCGGCCGGTTGCCGCACGGGCGATTTTGACGGCATTTTCCACCGCCTCGGCGCCGGTCGTGACGAAGATCGTCTTCTTTTCGAAATCGCCCGGCAGCAGCGCGTTCAGCCGCTCGGCAAGGCTGACGTAGCTCTCGTAGGGCACCACCTGGTGGCAGGTATGGGTGAAATGGTCGAGCTGGTCTTTGACCGCCGCGATGACTTTGGGATGGCGGTGGCCGGTGTTGAGAACGGCGATGCCGGCAGCGAAATCGATATAGCGGCGGCCTTCCTTGTCCCAGATCTCGGCATTCTCGGCGCGGTCCGCATAGATCTGGGTGGTCATGCCGACGCCGCGCGAAATTGCGGCGTTCTTCCGGTCCGTAAGGCTTGTCGCGGTCATCGATCTGCTCCTGTAGCGAAAGGGCGGGAAAATTATCTTGCATAAGTTCTGCAAGGCGTCACGAAATTCCTACATTTTTTCTGCAAGAAAACAAGCGGCATTTTTTGCTTCAAACATCACGCGTTTTGATAAATGCTCGCGCGACGAGAATCGGGGATAGTGGCGGATGAACGATAACGGGCCTGTGCGCTACAAGGTGGCGGAGGCCGCGCGGCTGGCGGGCGTTTCCGCCTCGACGCTGCGTCTTTGGGAAAGCCAGGGCCTGGTGGTTCCCGGCCGCTCAGAAACCGGTCATCGGCAATATAGCGCCGACGACGTGGCGCGCCTGAAGCGCATCTCCTGGTATCGGGTCGAGCGCGGCCTCAATCCCGCGGCCATCCGCGAGGCGCTGGAAGGTGAAGACCCCTCTGCCGAGGGGGAGGCAAGCCAGGATTCCGGCCTCGGCCGCAGGCTGCGCAGCCTGCGCCACGCCGCCGGCAAGACGCTGGAACAGGTGGCCGGCGACAACGGCATCACCGCTTCGACCCTCTCGACGCTGGAGCGCACCTCGCAGGGCGTCGGCTTCAAGACGCTGCACGATCTCGCCGATTATTACGGCACCACCGTCTCCCGCCTCTCCGGCGAGGAAAGCGGCGAGGTGCCGGTCCTGGTGCGCGCCGGCGAATGGCGCAGCTGGCCGGAAACGACGCCCGGGGTCACCGTGCAGCTGCTGGCCGAAGGCCGCAGGATGATGGATTGCCATCGTTTCGTGCTGGCGCCGGGTGCGGCCAGCGAGGGCGCCTATCGCCACGAGGGCGAGGAATTCATGCATGTCCTGTCCGGCCGGCTGGAACTGGTGCTCGACGGTGATCAGTTCTTCGAACTCGGTCCGGGCGATTCGCTGTATTTCGAAAGCCGCCGCTACCATTCCTGGCGCAACCGCCACGACGGCGAAACCGTGCTTCTCTGGATCAACACGCCGCCGACATTCTGATGCGAAGAAGCGGTTTCGCACTTTGCGCCTTTGCGCTATAGCGCTACCTACGCAATTCCTTAGGTCGAAAATCGATATAAGGATAAAATCATGCAGCAATTCAAAGCGCTACAGCGTCCTTTGCGCGTCTGAAAAGAGGCGCGGCTGTTTCGAACGAAAGATAGTCTCATGGCCGCCACCATACGTTATCACGAAGGCGATATTTCCACGGCCGATGCGGCCCGCTACACCGGCGCGGTAGCGATCGACACCGAAACGCTCGGCCTGGTGCCGCGCCGCGATCGGCTCTGCGTCGTCCAGCTTTCGCCGGGTGACGGCACCGCCGACGTCATCCGTATCGCCGCCGGCCAGAAAGAGGCGCCCAACCTGGTCGCCCTGCTCGAAGATCCGACCCATCAGAAGATCTTTCATTATGGCCGCTTCGATATTGCCGTGCTCTTCCACACCTTCGGCGTCACGACGACCCCGGTCTTCTGCACCAAGATCGCCTCGCGCCTGATCCGAACCTACACCGATCGCCATGGCTTGAAGGATAATCTCAAGGAGATGCTCGACATCGACATCTCCAAGACGCAGCAATCGTCCGACTGGGCGGCCGAAACGCTGTCTCCGGCCCAGCTCGAATATGCCGCTTCCGACGTGCTTTACCTGCATGCTTTGCGCGACAAGCTGACCGCCCGCCTGATCCGCGACGGCCGCTTCGATCATGCCACCGCCTGCTTCGAATTCCTGCCGACCCGCGCCAAGCTCGACCTGCTCGGCTGGGAAGAGGCCGATATCTTCGCCCATAGCTGAGCGAACCGCCCGGTGAACACTGGCACCAGCCCCTGCGTGGCTTCCGCGGCCGTAATAGCGAATACCTGAAGGGCGCGAAGCGAATCCAAGAGATCGCGACGCGCTTTAGCCCTTTGTTTTTATGCATGTCGTTGTCCCGGAACCGCTGCACACTTCCGGGCGACATGCATTAGCATTTCGTTAAGATCTCTTTACTAAAATTCTCGTTAATTTTTATGCATTCGATGACGCCGGAATTGCGTCATGCGGACAGGAGGATCTGCTGGGATGCAGAGGGATCGGATGAGCACGGTCCTTTTATAGAGCCTGCTTTCATCGTCACTTTGCGAAAGGAGCATGCCATGTTGACTCCCGTTCGTGCGGCGTCCAATGCAAGCTTTTCGTCTCAAGGCCAGACTGCGGCGATCGTCGCCGGCGGCCTCGGCCGATCTGTCATTGCTCCGGCGCCCGTCAATGCCGTCGAAGCCGCCGACCTGAATTCCGCCATTGCCGGCAAGCTGAATATCCTGCTCCTGGCCGCGCGCGAGCGCATGGTCGACGCCCTTTTCGATGTCCTCGATGCGGCCGGCCGCGCCATCTCGCTGGATCGCGGCGAGGACGAAACCAATCTTGCCTTCGCCTCCCGGCTCGCCGATGCCATCCGGCGCCTGCCGGCCGCCCGGATCGACGAGGTCGAGCGCCAGCTTGCCGGACAGGGCCATAGCCTGCCGCTCAGGATGGTCGCCGAAGCCTTGAAGAATCCGACAGGTCCGGAAGCCGCCCGGATCGTCGCTTATCTCGAAATCGTCCGCTACAAGGACCGTGATCTCGCCGCCCGCGCCGTGGTGCGTTCCTATGGCCAGAACGACGCTTCGCCGATGCGCGCCGATGCCCGCCCTGAAATCCAGCTGCATGAGGGCAGCCTGCCTGCCGCCATGCGCCAGCCGGCAGAAGAGGCGCCTGCGCCGGCCGATGCCCATGTCGGGGCCGAAGCGCTTATGACGGACGAGAAGACGATCGCCGCGGAGACTGTCGAAACAGCCGAGCCGAAAACGCCGCAGCTTGAAGACAACGCCCGCTCCGCTCCGGCGACGTCAGAAGACCTCGCGCCGGAAAATCCGGTCGCCCCCGAGACCGAAGCCCGGCAATCCATGGAGACAGCCGCGGCCGGCGATAGCAGGGAGACGGCGGAGCCGCCTGCCATCCAGCCGCGCGCAAATTCGGAAAAGGCCGATCCCGTCATTCCGAGAAACTGGACGGGCATTGTCGCCTCGATGACCGAAGAGGCCTCCGAGATGATCGCCACCATCATCCGCGAGCAGGACGTCGACACCGGACTGGAGGATGGTCCAGTCGAGGCGGCAGTAGAGATCGATGTCATTCTCGATGACGCCGTCATCAGCGATGCGGCCGAGACTTTGGCGAGGCAGCCTGCGGAAATTCCGGCATCCGACCTGCGCCAGGCCACGGCACTCCATCCCGCGCCAACGGAGAGCAAGGTTGCCGCGGCGGCTGACCGTCAGCCGAAGGAGATTGCCGCGCAGCCGCAAATAGTGCCGGCCCCAGAAGCCGTTGAACCCTCCTATGTGCCGCTTGCGGCAAGAATGCCGGATGGTTTTGCCTATGCCCAGCTGCCTTATCAGTTCGCCAAGGATATGCCGCTGAACGAAACGGCGGGGGAGACGCATCACCAGCATCAGCACCAGCGCGACGACGCTTCCGAGGATCAGCAGCAGGAAGAACAGCAGGCGCAGTCCGGCGAAGAGGCCGAGCCCGACCCCGCAGCGGCCGACGCCGCACCTGCGCGAAGGACGCCGCGAATGATCGACGCCGATCCGGCGCCGCAGCCGGCCGGCGCGGTCGCCGACCCTGTTTATGCGCTCTACCAGCGCATGGTCGGCTGGGAATGATACGGTTTCATCGCCTGAAAATGCAGAACCCGCCGGATCGCTCCGGCGGGTTCTTCAATTTTAGCGAAGGATGGGGGGCTTATTCGCCGCCGCGGTTCTTCAGGGCTGCGCCCAGGATGTCGCCGAGCGAAGCGCCGGAGTCGGACGAACCGAACTGAGCGACGGCTTCCTTCTCTTCCGCAATCTCCAGAGCCTTGATGGACAGCATGATCTTGCGGTCCTTCTTGGAGAAGTTGGTGACGCGGGCGTCGACGACCTGGCCGACCGAGAAGCGCTCAGGACGCTGCTCGTCGCGGTCGCGGGCGAGATCGGCGCGACGGATGAAGGACGTGATGTCTTCGTGGTTGACGAGCTTCACTTCGACGCCGCCATCGTTGATCGCGATGACTTCGCAGGAAACGACGGCGTTCTTGCGCAGATCGCCCGATGCAGCGGCGTCGCCGACTGCATCCTTGCCGAGCTGCTTGATGCCGAGCGAGATGCGTTCCTTCTCGACATCGACGTCGAGAACGACGGCCTTGACGACGTCACCCTTGTTGAACTCCTCGATGACCTGTTCGCCCGGACGGTTCCAGTCGAGGTCGGAGAGGTGCACCATGCCGTCGACATCGCCGTCGAGGCCGATGAACAGGCCGAATTCGGTCTTGTTCTTGACTTCGCCTTCGACTTCAGTGCCGGCCGGATGGCTGCGGGCGAATGCTGCCCACGGGTTTTCCAGCGTCTGCTTGAGGCCGAGCGAGATACGGCGCTTGGACGGATCGACTTCGAGAACGACGACTTCGACTTCCTGGCTGGTCGACAGGATCTTGCCGGGGTGAACGTTCTTCTTGGTCCAGGACATTTCCGAGATGTGGATCAGGCCTTCGATGCCCGGCTCCAGCTCGACGAACGCACCGTAGTCGGTGATGTTCGTAACGGTACCGGAGATCTTCTTGCCTTCCGGATACTTGGCCTGGATGCCATCCCACGGATCGGACTCGAGCTGCTTCATGCCGAGCGAGATGCGGTGGGTTTCCTGGTTGATGCGGATGATCTGAACCTTGACCTGCTGGCCGATGTTCAGGATTTCCGACGGATGGTTCACACGGCGCCATGCCATGTCGGTGACGTGCAGCAGGCCGTCAATGCCGCCGAGGTCGACGAACGCACCGTAATCGGTGATGTTCTTGACGACGCCGTCGACAACCTGACCTTCTTCGAGGTTCTGAACGATTTCAGAACGCTGCTCGGCACGGGATTCTTCCAGAACCGTACGGCGCGATACGACGATGTTGCCGCGGCGCTTGTCCATCTTGAGGATTTCGAAGGGCTGCGGGTTGTGCATCAGCGGCGTGACGTCGCGGATCGGACGGATATCGACCTGCGAACGCGGCAGGAAGGCGATCGCGCCGTCGAGGTCAACCGTGAAGCCGCCCTTGACCTGGTTGAAGATCACGCCTTCGACGCGCTCGCCGGCTTCGAACTTGGCTTCGAGCTTGATCCAGCTTTCTTCGCGGCGAGCCTTCTCGCGCGACAGAACGGCTTCGCCAAGCGCGTTTTCGATGCGCTCGACATAGACTTCGACTTCGTCGCCGACCTTCAGCGAACCGTCCTTGGCGCGTGCGCCGAATTCCTTGAGCGCAATGCGGCCTTCAACCTTGAGGCCGACGTCGACAACGGCGACGTCCTTTTCGATGCCCGTGACGATGCCCTTGGTGACATAGCCTTCGGCCAGGTCGTTCTTGGCAAAGGACTCTTCGAGAAGAGCCGCGAAATCCTCGCGGGAGGGGGTAGCTACTGACATAAAATCTCCTGCGTGTCCCGAAATGGAATCGGACACGTGCGCGCCGGTTGGTTTGCGTTGAACGGGCCTGAACCCAGTCCGCCCTCTCTCACGAAGGCAATCCGGCGCTTGGACGGAATTTCAGGCTGCATAAAAGCGATAGCGTGCTTCTGAGCACGCGAAATCGCTTGAATTTAGGCATTTCGGCTCAAGACTGCATCGATGATCGATTGCGCAGCTTGAAACGCGGCCTCTATACTCATTTCCGACGTATCAAGCAAGTGCGCATCGACCGCTGGTTTCAAAGGGCTGTCGGCCCGTCCCATGTCGCGTTCGTCGCGTCGCTTGACGTCCTCGAAAATCGCATCGAAATCCGCCGTCGCACCCTTGCCGACAATCTCGTCGTAACGGCGTCTCGCGCGCACCTGCGGGGTTGCCGTCACATAGAGCTTGACCGGCGCATCCGGGCAGACGACCGTGCCGATATCGCGCCCGTCGAGCACCGTGCCCGGCGCTTTTTCCGAGAACCGCCGCTGCGCCTCGACCAGCGCCCGGCGCACCGCCGGCATGACGGCGATCTTCGAGGCGGCTTCGCCGATCTCGTGTTGCGAAAGTATATCGCGATCGAGCCCGCCAAGTTCAACCTCCCGCGCCATCTTTTCCGCCACCGCCTCATCGTCAAGCGGCAGGCCGGCGTCGAGCAGCGCCTTGGCGGTGGCGCGGTAGGTCAGGCCGGTGTCGAGATGATGGAAGCCATATTGCTCGGCGATGCGGCGCGAAAGCGTGCCCTTGCCGGCCGCCGCCGGGCCGTCGATGGCGATGGTGAAAGTCTTGGTCGTCATGGGATCAATCCTGGAGCAGGGCGCTTACGGGCCTCGACGCGGCGCCACACGTGGCATAATGCTTTGTAAAGGCGCAGCATTTCCTTCGCAAGCCCGCCCTTTCCGGCGACCGTCTCCGTCCGCTTCCGCAGCCGCCGCGCCCCGTTGCGAGAGGGACGCCGGCCGGGCAGCCGCCGGTGCCGGAAATACCCGGCACGGCGATGATAAAGTTTGGCTTTGACATGCGAAGCCGCAGCGATTAAGGGGACCGGCTTATAAATTCCGATGGAACGCCGGCTTGAACGGCATTTTGCCGAATCGCGGATTCGGCCATTCTCACGAGGCTTATAGTGGCGAAAGCGGAACTTGGAACCAAGCGCACCGATCCGGAAACCGGCAAGAAGTTCTACGATCTGAACCGGGATCCGATCGTTTCTCCTTATACCGGCAAGTCCTACCCCCTGTCCTTCTTCGAGGAAACCTCGGCAATCGCCGACGTCGCCGAAGAAGACGAGGTTGCGGAAGTCGATACCGAAAACACCGAAGTCGAACTGGTCTCGCTGGAAGATGCCGATGACGCCGCCGGCGGCGACGACATCCCCGATATGGGCGACGACGATGTCGAAATCGAAGGCGATGACGACGACGATACCTTCCTGACGCCCGACGAAGACGATGACGATGACGACATGAGCGACATCATCGGCGTGACCGGCGACGAAGACGAAGTCTGACGGCTGCATTCCGGCCCGGTGAGGAAAAAATTCTCCGGGCCGGTTTTTTAGGCTTGCTATCTCCGAAAACCGGAAGTAATAAGCCGCCACCCCAGAGGCAACGCCCTCCGGAGTATCCCAGGACCGGCCACGCCGGACCACCTTTGATGGGGCTATAGCTCAGCTGGGAGAGCGCTTGCATGGCATGCAAGAGGTCAGCGGTTCGATCCCGCTTAGCTCCACCACGCTTTGCCCTTACGGGCTTCGCGTGGCACAGCCGCGAGAAACCGTTAGGCCGAAGCAGTGCCCGGCATAGCCCGAAGGGCGACGACGGGCTGAAACGCTGATGTGGTACGTCTATATTCTCCGCAGCGTCGATTTTCCCGATCAGGAATATACCGGCTCTACCGCAGATCTGCAGCAGCGCCTTGCGGCGCACAATGCCGGCAAATCCACCCACACCGCCAAATTCGCGCCTTGGAATTTGCTCTGGTATTGCGCCTTTCCCGACAAGTACAAAGCGCTTGAATTCGAAACCTACCTGAAATCGCATTCCGGTAGAGCTTTTGCCAGCAAGAGATTGGTCCAGCCGAATCAGACTCCGGATCATCTCATGAAACAGCAGACCGATTCCGAATAGCCAGAAAAGGCCTCCAGCGGCGTCTGTGGAGACCGGCGCACCCTCCAACGTCTGACGATCCCTTTGATCTATAGTGATAGCGTCGGCGAAGCTTGGCTCCGCCCCATTCCTTGCCAATCCTCTTTGCCAATTCCTCAATGAAGAGGATTTATCCTGCTGCCGGAACTCAGTGATTCCACTTCAGGACCTTGAGCAATGACCAGAGCAAGACGCCGCCGTATCATCCGCACCCGACGCACCCTGACCGGACTCGCCCTCGTCGGCGCGATTTCGTTTCTGGCCGGCATGACCGATGCGACCGGCCTGCTGCTGACCGGCGATTTCGTTTCCTTCATGACCGGCAACACGACGCGGGCGGCCCTCGCCTTGAGCGACGGCAATCTTTTTCACGCGGCGGTGCTGATCTCGGCCATTCTCGTTTTCGTGCTCGGCAACGCGGCCGGCATCGTCATCGCCCATGTCTCGCAGCGCCGGATTTTCGTCGTGCTCGGCTGCGTCGGCCTCGTTCTGGCGCTCGCCTCGATGACGACAGGGCAGAGTTTGATGCTGGCGCGCTTTTCCATGATCGTCTTTTCCATGGGCATGGTGAATGCCGCCGTCGAACATATCGAAGGCCTGCCGATCGGGCTGACCTATGTCACAGGTGCGCTGTCGCGTTTCGGCCGCGGCATCGGCCGCTGGATAATCGGCGATCGTCGGATCGAATGGACGATCCAGATCGTGCCCTGGGGCGGCATGGTGCTCGGTGCGATCGCCGGTGCCGTCCTGACGCGGCTGACCGGCGCGCATGCCTTGTGGCTGGTCTCGATCTTTGCCATGGCGCTGGCGCTTGCCGCCATGTTCATTCCCCGGCCGCTTCAGCGGCGCTTCAACCAGAAGCTCGCGCCGCACCGCTCGGCCGCTGTCCGCGGCGAATAGAAGCGTCGCGTTCCTGTTACCGTCGAATCGGATAGAAGGGTCGCGGTCATCCCCAAGGAGTAGATCTTGTTCCTGATTTCGAAGCTCGTCTGGATTTTTGGCCAGCCGCTGTCGCTGGCGTTCCTTTTCGTCTTCTTCGCCCTCATCGCCAGCCTTCTGCGCTGGCGTGCCTTGAGTATCCTTGGCGCAGGCGCGAGCGCCCTCATCCTCTTCGTCACGCTCTACACCACGGCCGGCAACCTCATGATGCAGGGCCTCGAGCAGCGCTTCGCCAAGCCCGCCGCCGATCCGGAGAACCTGCAATGCATGATCGTGCTTGGCGGCGCCTTCGAAAATGAGGTGAACACGGCGCGCCACGGTATCGAATTCAACGGCGGCGCCGACCGCTTCGTCGAAGCCCTGCGGCTGGCGCAGAAATTTCCCGACTCGCGCATTCTCGTATCTGGCGGCGATGGCTCCATCTCCGGCATCTACGAAGGCGACGCGGCGGCATCCGAGCGGTTCTTCCCGCTGTTCGGCATCGGCAGGGAGCGGCTGATCGAGGAGCGGCAGTCGCGCACCACCTTCGAAAACGCCGTCAACACCAAGGAATTCCTGGCAGGCCAGGGGCTTTCCCATTGCCTGCTGATCACCTCGGGTTTTCATATGCCGCGTTCCGTCGGCATCTTCCGCAAGCTCGGCATCGATATCGTGCCCTGGCCGACCGATTATCGCACCGACGGGCAGGTGAGGCCGGGCCTGGATTTCACCCAGCCGAACCTCAATGCCCAGAACATGGCGACGGCGATCCGCGAGTGGTACGGCCTGGTCGGCTATTACCTCGCCGGCCGGACGTCGGAGCTCTATCCCCGCTGAGTCACTTCTTCGAGATGGTGACGAATTTCGTGCCGCGCACGCGCGCCGTCACGATGCAGGGGTCACCTTCGGTGCGGTCGCAGAACCGCGGATGCATCTTCATCGCCAGCACCATGTTGCCGAAGCGCTGGACGAAGTCGTAGCCGTAGATCTGCGCCGTCGCGATCATGAAATAACCGCCTTCGGCGACCTGCAGGTAGAAATTATAGGTGCAGCCGTCCTCATTGCATTGCGGCCCCTTCTGCCCGTCGCAGCTGAGCAGGCCTTCGTTGACCACCGCGTCGATCAGCCCGTCATTGTTGATGTCCTGCCGGGTGATGAAGCCGTCGGCGAATTCGGCCGCCTTGCACTGCTCCTGGAAATGCTTCTTCTCGTAGATCTCCGGGTCGGAGATCAGCGACTGCTGGCCGAAGGCCGCAGCCGGCATGATGAGCAGCAGGACGATATTCAGAACGGCGAGCACCAGCGTTTTCACGGGCTTTCCTCTTTTGGATAAAGCTCTTCAGCTCGCTTTATGGCCGCTCCGCCTTGCGCCGCCCTTGCCGCCGTGGTTCTTTCCGGAAACTGTTCGCCGGCTCCGGGGTCCGCATGTCCTTGCTCGTCTATCTCGATTATGCCGGCATTGCGCTGTTTGCCGCGACAGGCGCGCTCGCAGCCTCGCGCAAGCAGCTGGATCTGATCGGCTTTCTGTTTTTCGCCATGGTGACGGGAACCGGCGGCGGCACCGTGCGCGATATCGTGCTCGGCCGCGTGCCGGTCTTCTGGGTGCTGAACCCCGGCTATATTCTCGTCTGCTGTATCATGGGCGTCATCGTTTTCTTCACCGCTCACCTGCTGGAATCGCGCTATCGCCTGCTGATCTGGCTGGATGCGATCGGACTGGCCGCCTATTGCGTGCTCGGCGCCGCCAAGGGACTTGCCGCCACCGGATCGCCGACCATCGCCATCGTCACCGGCACGTTGACGGCGACCTTCGGCGGCATCCTGCGCGATCTGATGGCAAACGAGCCTTCGGTGCTGCTCAGGCCGGAAATCTATGTGACGGCAGCCCTTGTCGGCGCCGGCGTGTTCACGCTTGCCAATGGGCTGGGGATGCCGCTTTATCTCGCCTCAGGCTGTGGCGTCGCAGCCGCCTTTGCCGTTCGCGGCGGAGCGCTGTGGTTCGGTTGGACCTTCCCGATTTACAAGCACAAGCCCGGCCGGCATCCCGACGATGTCATGTAGAGACCCAGCATGATGCCGAAAAGTGTAAGCGGTTTTCGGACGACATCATGCTCTAGCTATTTAAACTAGAACTGGATGCCGTCAGCCCCGCTTGGCCCGCAGGCGGATCACCACGTCGACATGGGCGATCTCCATGCCCTCGGGCGGCTCCGGCAGATTGGCGATCGTCAGGTTGCTGACGGGAATGTCGAGCACCTCGTTTTCGCCTTCGACGAAGAAATGATGGTGGTCGGACACATTGGTGTCGAAATAGGTCTTGGCGCTCTCGACGGCGAGAACGCGGATCAGACCGGCTTCGGTGAACTGGTGCAGCGTGTTGTAGACGGTCGCCAGCGAAACCGGCACGCCGGCGGCAACCGCCTCCTCATGCAGTTCCTCGACGGTCAGATGCCGGTCGCCCTTGGCAAACAGGAGGTCGCCGAGCGCGACGCGCTGACGGGTGGGACGCAAGCCTGCGCCACGCAGCCTTACCTCTATTGCGATCGGGAGTGCACCCGTCATCAAAACCAACTCCGGTTATTCCTGCATAAAGCAATCATGTTTCTTAAAGCGGTATAACTTTTGCATTGGAGCCTTTCAATAGTTCAATGGGGACAAGAGCCTGATAAACGCGGCAAAAACGGGCTTTTGACGCAAATAGGTCTGGTCGCGGCCCTGGCCTTCCTGTATGCGACCACCAAATAATGGCGTAGGCCTGGTCCGGGGCGATGAAGGAAGCTGCCTTGCTTGTGCTTCATTTTCTGAAGAACTTGGACTACACGTTCACATCCATCGGCTTCACGCGGGGGGAAAAATAAATTTTATGACAACCAGACAGTCCAGCTTCTCGTATGAAGAAATCATCGCTTGTGCTCATGGCAAGCTGTTCGGCCCCGGCAACGCGCAGCTGCCGCTGCCGCCCATGCTGATGGTTCACCGCATCACGGAAATTTCCGAAACCGGCGGTGCCTTCGACAAGGGCTATCTCAGGGCCGAATACGACGTACGCCCCGACGACTGGTATTTTCCCTGCCATTTCGAAGGCAATCCGATCATGCCGGGCTGCCTCGGCCTCGACGGCATGTGGCAGCTGACCGGCTTCTTCCTCGGCTGGCTCGGCGAGGAAGGCCGCGGCATGGCGCTTTCGACAGGCGAAGTGAAATTCAAGGGCATGGTGCGGCCGCATACGAAACTCATCGAATACGGCATCGACTTCAAGCGCGTCATGCGCGGCCGCCTCGTGCTCGGCACGGCCGACGGCTGGCTGAAGGCAGACGGCGAGACCATATACCAGGCGGCCGATCTTCGTGTCGGTCTATCGAAAGACAAGACCGCCTGAAACCGCATTTCGAGCGGCTGACGAAAACAACAAAGGTTTGATCAGATGAGACGGGTAGTTGTCACGGGTCTGGGTATCGTTTCCTCGATCGGAAGCGACGCGGCCGAAGTCACCGAATCCTTGCGCCAGGCAAAGTCGGGTATTTCCTTTTCCAACGATTTCGCCGAACACGGCTTCAAGTGCCAGGTCTGGGGCAGCCCAAAGCTCGGCCCGGCGGAACTGGCCGAACTGGTCGATCGCCGCGCCATGCGCTTCCTGTCGCAGGGCGGCGCCTGGAACCATGTCGCCATGAAGCAGGCGATCGCCGATTCCGGTCTGGAAGAGACGGACTACGCGCAGAACGAACGCGCCGGCATCATCATGGGATCCGGCGGTCCGTCCACCCGCACGCTGATCGAAGCGGCCGACATCACCGTCAAGAACAACAGCCCGAAGCGCATCGGCCCCTTCGCCGTGCCGAAGGCGATGTCTTCGACCGCCTCCGCCACGCTCGCCACCTGGTTCAAGATTCACGGCGTCAATTATTCGATCTCATCGGCCTGCTCGACCTCGGCGCACTGCATCGGCAATGCCGCCGAGATGATCCAGTGGGGCAAGCAGGACGTGATGTTTGCCGGCGGCCACGAGGATCTCGACTGGACGATGTCCAATCTCTTCGACGCCATGGGCGCCATGTCCTCCAAGTACAACGACACGCCCGACAGCGCCTCGCGCGCCTATGACGTCAACCGCGACGGCTTCGTCATCGCCGGCGGCGCCGGCGTGCTGGTGCTCGAGGAGCTGGAGCGCGCCAAGGCCCGCGGCGCCAAGATCTACGCCGAAATCGTCGGCTACGGCGCCACCTCTGATGGTTACGACATGGTCGCTCCTTCGGGCGAGGGCGCCATCCGCTGCATGCGCCAGGCGCTTTCGACCGTCAAAGGCGACGTCGACTATATCAACACCCACGGCACGTCGACGCCGGTCGGCGACAGCAAGGAAATCGGCGCTATCCGCGAGGTGTTCGGCGCCAGGATCCCGCATATCCAGTCGACCAAGTCGCTGACGGGCCATTCACTGGGCGCGGCCGGCGTGCAGGAATCGATCTATTCCCTGCTGATGATGCAGCAAGGCTTCATCGGCGAGAGCGCCCATATCAGCGAGCTCGATCCCGAATTCGAAGGCGTGCCGATCGTGCGCGAGCGTATCGACAATGCGAAGATCGATATCGCCCTCTCCAACTCCTTCGGCTTCGGCGGGACGAACGCCACGCTCGTCTTCCAGCGCCATAACGGATAATAATATGACTGGAATCATGCAGGGTAAGCGCGGCCTCATCATGGGCGTCGCCAACAACCACTCGATCGCCTGGGGAATTTCGAAGGCCCTCGCCGCACAGGGTGCGGACCTCGCCTTCACTTATCAGGGCGAGGCGCTCGGCAAGCGCGTCAAGCCGCTTGCCGCCGAAGTCGGCTCGGATTTCGTGCTCCCCTGCGACGTCGAGGACATCGCCTCGGTCGATAGCCTGGTCGATGCGATCGAACAGCGCTGGGGCAAGCTCGATTTCATCGTTCATGCCATCGGCTTTTCCGACAAGAACGAGCTGAAGGGTCTCTACGCCGATACGACGCGCGAGAATTTCAGCCGCACCATGGTCATTTCCTGCTTCTCCTTCACCGAGATCGCCAAGCGCTGCGCGCCGTTGATGGAAGACGGCGGCGCGATGCTGACCTTGACCTACAATGGCTCGACGCGCGTCATCCCGAACTACAACGTCATGGGCGTCGCCAAGGCAGCGCTCGAGGCTTCGGTGCGCTATCTCGCCGCCGATTACGGCCCGCGCGGCATCCGCGTCAACGCCATATCCGCCGGGCCGATCCGCACGCTCGCCGGCGCCGGCATCTCCGATGCGCGCGCGATCCTCTCCTGGAACCAGCGCAATGCGCCGCTGCGCAAGACCGTGACCATCGATCAGGTCGGCAACTCGGCGCTCTACCTGCTTTCGGACCTTTCCGCCGGCGTCACCGGCGAAATCCACTTCGTCGACGCCGGTTTTAACGTCACCTCCATGCCGACCCTGGATACGCTGCGCAGGGCTGACGTCGAGTAGACGCCGCTCATCGAAATTCAAAGGCCGTGCGCAGAGCCTGCGCACGGCCTTTTTGTTTTCGTGATGGGGAGATCGCTTCGAACCCGCCTGAGCCTTATTTCTTCGCCCACAGCACCTTGAAGCGCGCATTGCGGCAGGTTTCGCCGCTTTCCCTGAATTCCGCCGCCAGAACCGGCTCGTAGGGCAGGCCGCGATTGGCGACGAGCAGCAGGCGGCCGCCGCCGCGAAGCGCGGATGCGGCGGTCTTGATCATCGCCTGGCCGAGCGACGGCTCGGCGGCATGGCCCTCATGGAAGGGCGGGTTCATGATGACGAGGTCGTATTTGTCCTTGACCGGCTCGCCCGCCAGATCGTGCCAGAAGAAGCGCGCAGGCGCGTTCGGGCAGTTCTCCGCCATATTGTCCCGCGCAGCCTCCAGGGCCGCGTGATTGGCCTCGTAGAGGTCAAGGCGCCCCAGTCCGCGCGATCTCTGCGCCATCTCGACGGAGAGATAACCCCATCCCGCGCCGAAATCGGCGACGTCGCCGGTAAAATCCTGCGGCAGGCGCGAGGCGAGCAGCTCCGATCCGGCATCGACGCGGTCATGCGAGAACATGCCGGCTGTCGCATGGAAGCGGTCGTCGACGCGCACCGGCGCTTTTGCCAGCTTGGAAACGATGTCGCCGGCATCGGCCGGCCGGCCGAACCAGAAGGCGACGCCGTGATATTTCGGCATATGGTCGATGGCGAGGCCGAACCCTTCCAGGCGCTTGCGCAGCGGCTGGATGCCGTCTTCCTTGGCCCCGGCAACGACGATCAGCCCGCCTGCCCGCGTGCGGGCGATGGCGGCGGCCAGATTCGCCTCGTTCTCGCCCTTGTGCTTGGTGCAGAGCACGAGTGCGGCGTCATAATCCTCGCCGTCGATCTCCGGCTTGGCGTCGATCCGCTGCGCCAGAAGCTGGCGGTAGAGCGGCCGGAAGCCCTGGACGGCGCTGAGCGAGGCGGCAAAGCCTTCGGGCAGCTGAAAGCCCGCCTCGGCGCCGAGAAACAGCACACGCTCGCCCTCGCCGGGCGCCTCGACTGTGCCGCTGGCAAAGGGATGGAACAGGGTCTTCAGCGTCTCGCGGCTCATGGGTCTCGTCTCGTTAAAGCATGTCGGGCAAAAGTGTGCAGCGGTTTTGCGACCACGACATGCGCAAAACCAGGATACAAAAAGGGCGCGGAAGATTCCCGCGCCCGGAATTCAATCTGGGAGACGCGGCTTATTCGGCCGCTTCTTCCTTCTTCTTCTCGTTCGCGATCTCCTGGCCGGTGGCCTGGTCGACGACCTTCATCGACAGGCGAACCTTGCCGCGTTCGTCGAAGCCGAGCAGCTTGACCCAGACCTTGTCGCCTTCCTTGACGACGTCCTGCGTCTTGGCAACACGCTCGGAAGCGAGCTGCGAGATATGGACGAGGCCGTCGCGGGCGCCGAAGAAGTTGACGAAAGCGCCGAAGTCGGCGGTCTTGACGACGGTGCCTTCATAGATCTGGCCGATTTCAGGCTCGGCAACGATCGAGTGGATCCACTTGCGGGCCGCTTCGATTTCCTTGCCGGAAGAGGAAGCGATCTTGACGGTGCCGTCGTCCTCGATGTTGATCTTCGCACCGGTCTTTTCGACGATTTCGCGGATGACCTTGCCGCCGGAGCCGATGACTTCGCGGATCTTGTCGACCGGAATGTTCATGACTTCGATGCGCGGAGCGAATTCGCCGAGCTGGCCGCGGCTTTCGGTGATCGCCTTGGACATTTCACCGAGGATGTGGGTGCGGCCGCCCTGGGCCTGGCTGAGCGCGACCTTCATGATCTCTTCGGTGATGCCGGCGATCTTGATGTCCATCTGCAGCGAGGTGATGCCGTCGGCCGTACCTGCAACCTTGAAGTCCATGTCGCCGAGGTGGTCTTCGTCACCGAGGATATCGGAGAGAACAGCGAAGCGGTCGCCTTCCAGGATCAGGCCCATGGCGATACCGGCAACCGGCTTGGCAAGCGGAACGCCGGCGTCCATCAGAGCGAGCGAGGTGCCGCAGACGGTCGCCATCGAGGACGAGCCGTTCGACTCGGTGATCTCGGAGACGACGCGCAACGTGTAGGGGAACTGCTCGGCGGACGGCAGCATCGGACGGATCGCGCGCCATGCGAGCTTGCCGTGGCCGATTTCGCGGCGGCCCGGGGAGCCCATGCGGCCGGTCTCGCCGACGGAGTAGGGCGGGAAGTTGTAATGGAGCAGGAAGCGTTCCTTGTACATGCCCGTCAGGCTGTCGACATATTGTTCGTCTTCGCCGGTGCCGAGCGTGGCAACGACGATTGCCTGGGTTTCGCCGCGGGTGAACAGCGCCGAACCATGGGTGCGCGGCAGAAGCCCGACTTCCGAAACGATCGGACGAACGGTTTCGAGGTCGCGGCCGTCGATGCGGCTCTTGGTGTCGAGAATGTTCCAGCGGACGATCTTGGCCTGCAGGTGCTTGAAGATCGCGCCGACTTCCTCGGCCGTGTAGCGGGCTTCGCCTTCCTCGGGGAGGAAGTGGGCCTTCACCTTCGCCTTGACGGCGTCGACGGCGGCGTAGCGGTCGGCCTTCTGGGTGATCTTGTAGGCTTCACGCAGTTCGGCTTCGGCAAGACCGAGCATTTCGCTTTCGAGCGCGGAATAGTCTTCCGGCTGGAAGTCGCGCGGCTCCTTGGCGGCAACTTCGGCGAGCTTGATGATGGCGTCGAGAACCGGTTGGAAGCCCCTGTGACCGAACATGACGGCGCCGAGCATGACGTCCTCGGGCAGTTCCTTGGCTTCGGATTCGACCATCAGCACGGCGTCGTAGGTGCCGGCGACGACGAGGTCGAGGCTCGACTCGTCCATCTCGTCGAGATGCGGGTTGAGAACATATTCGCCGTTGATGTAGCCGACGCGCGCACCGCCGACCGGGCCCATGAACGGAACGCCGGAGAGCGTCAGCGCTGCCGAGGTCGCGACCATCGACAGGATGTCGGGGTTGTTTTCAAGGTCGTGCTGGATGACGGTAACGACGACCTGCGTGTCGTTCTTGTAGCCTTCCGGGAAGAGCGGGCGGACCGGACGGTCGATCAGGCGGGAAACGAGGGTCTCGTTTTCGCTCGGGCGTCCTTCGCGCTTGAAATAGCCGCCGGGGATCTTGCCGGCTGCATAGGTCTTCTCCTGGTAGTTGACGGTCAGCGGAAAGAAGTCCTGGCCGGGCTTCGGCGCCTTGGCCGAAACGACGGTGGCGAGAACGACGGTTTCGCCGTAGGTGGCGAGAACGGCGCCGTCGGCCTGACGGGCGATCTTGCCGGTTTCAAGCTTCAGCGGGCGGCCGGCCCACTCGATTTCCACGGTGTGTGTATCAAACATATCTTGTCCTTCAATGCGGGAGCACGCGCCATCGCCGATATCAGGGCGCAGCGCACAGTCGACCGCAATCAATGCGACGTATCACGGGCAAGACAACGGGAGGCTTTTCGTCTCAGCTTCCTCAGGAACCCTTGTCCCCGGGAAATCGGGCCAAAGCTTCGAGAAGCTCTGGCCGAAAGCATCCGGCAATCCTGCCCCATGACAGGTCAGCGGTTGGTTTGGCAGAACCGGCCCATCCGGGTCCGCCGGTCGTTCCTCCGCTTGAGATAGGGCGCGGCCGGAACATTTCATCGGAACATCGTCCCGAAACAGATCCGGCGGACGCTCGAAAGCGCCCGCCGGACAATCTTAGCGGCGGATACCCAGGCTGGTGATCAGCTTGGAGTAGCGGCCTTCATCCTTCTTCTTGAGATAATCAAGAAGCGAGCGGCGGCTCGAAACCATCGTCAGCAGGCCACGGCGGGAATGGTTATCCTTCTTGTGGTCCTTGAAGTGTTCGGTCAGGTTGTTGATGCGCTCGGTCAGGATCGCGACCTGGACTTCCGGCGAACCGGTATCGCCTTCAGCGGTTGCGTATTCCTTGATCAGCGCAGCCTTGCGCTCAGCAGTGATCGACATCGGATGGTCCTTTCTATGAGAGGAGAAGAAGTCGCCAAAAGCCGGGATGCCGTCCAGCTTTGGCCGCGAATGCAATCGAGCGTACCCGATGCTGGCGCTGCCTATAAACCAAATAAGCAGCGATGGAAAGAGGGAGCGCCGCAGCAGCTTTCAGCGGCCCGTCATGGCGTCCCGAATCATCGCATTATAGCCTGCAGGATCCTGCAGCATGGCGAAATGGCTGGCGTCTTTCAGGATGACGAGCTTTGCGCCCGGAATTTCTTTGGCCATCATCTCGGTATGATCGAGCTTTACGGCCTCATCATGATCACCGATGGCAAGTGTGACCGGCAGCGTGATCTTGCCAAGCTCCGTCGCCGTCCAGTTCGGCTGCGTCGCCCACATCTGCGAAATCTGCGTAACGAAGGCGTCGTATTCGTTCGGTGTCGGCGACAGCTTCCGGTATTGTTCGCCGGCGACGCTGATGTATTCGTTGAAGGTCTTGTTGCTCAAGACGTCGGGCTTGACGCCGTCCGTGGTGACATTGGCAGCCTGGGCAATGACCCGCGTCAGCTTTTCCGGATATCTCATCGCCATGTCGATGCCGATGATGCCGCCGTCCGACCACCCGACGAGCGTCACCTTGTCGATCTTCAGATAATCGAGCAGGGCGACATAGTCCGATGTCATCAGATCGTAGCCGAAGGGCTGCTGGCTGCGCGTCGAGCGGCCGTGACCGCGGCTGTCGGCAACGATGACCAGATGATCCCTGGCGAATTCGGCGATCTGGCGACCCCAGACGCCGGTATTGCCAAGGCCGCCATGGATGAAGAGGATCGGATCGCCTTCGCCATATTCGGCATAATACATCCTGATGTCGTTCACATCAGCCATGCCGCTCACCTTCGGCGCGGGCATGGCGGGAAAGGCCGGGAGCCCGGCCCAGCGCTCGCCGGATTGCGCGCCGGCGACGGTCAGGAACATCGAAAAGAACGTCAGTATTCCAATTGCGATTGCGCGCATAATTTTCCCCTCGGGCCACCATGGCCCCTCGGGCCGCCACGGCCCCTCGGGCCGCCACGGCCCCTCGGGCCGCCACGGCCCGAAAGGAAGATATCGCATCGCGATCGTCTGGCAACCGTCAGCTGTACAGACTCAGGCGAAAACCCGCTTTGGGCGAAACTCGCCCTGGCCGATCTCGCCGATCGCGATCAGCCGGCCGCGGGCCGTCGCATAGGCTTCGCTTTCGGCGATCGGCGCATCGCGGCCGCGCACCAGGATCGGATTGCCCATCTTCAGCCGGTGCGCCTGGTCGTCGTTGATGACGAGGTGGGGCAGGGCGGAAAGCGCTTCGCACGTGTCGATCAGCAATGCATCGAGGGCGGCGAGCCGCTCATCCATGTCTTCGATCGCTTCGAGCGCCACGAGATTGGCAAGCGGCACCATGGCTTCTTCCGCGAAAGGCGCGACGAAGGTGCGCCGCAGCCCTGATATATGGCCGTAGCAGCCGAGCTCGCGGCCGAAATCGCGGGCAAGCGCCCGGACATAAGTGCCCTTGCCGCATTCCACTTCGAAATGCGCGGTATTCGCATCCGGGCAGGCAAGCAGGGTCAGCCGGAAGATCTCGACTTCGCGTGAGGGAATCTCGACGGCTTCTCCGTCGCGCGCCAGATCATAGGCGCGTTCGCCTGCGATCTTGATGGCGGAAAACTGCGGCGGCACCTGGCTGATGGTGCCGATATAGCGGGGCAGGATATCGCGGATCTGCTGCTCGGTGGGGCGGCTTTCCGAGCTCTGGGTCACATCGCCTTCGAGATCGTCGGTGGCCCGCTCCTCGCCCCAGCTGACGGTGAATTCATAGATTTTCCGGCCATCCATCACATAGGGAACGGTCTTGGTCGCATCGCCGAGCGCGATCGGCAGCATGCCGGAGGCAAGCGGGTCGAGGGTGCCGGCATGGCCGGCCTTCTGCGCCTTGTAGAGCCATTTGAGCTTGGAAACGGCTTCCGTCGAGCCGAAATCCACCGGCTTGTCGAGGATCAGCCAGCCGGAAATCGGCCGGCCCTTGGGTTTGCGTGGTTTGGACATGCGTCTCTTCTGTTATTGTTCGTCGTTGTCGCCGTCGAGATCGCGGCTCACCTCGGGCGAACGCAAGAGCTCGTCGATCTTCTTGTAATTGTCGAAGCTGGTATCGTCGCGGAAACGCACCTCCGGCATGTATTTCATCTGCCGGAGCTGCGGCCCGAGCCGGCCGCGGATGAACTTCGCATGGCGGTTCAACGCCTCGATGACGATGCTGTGGTCGGAAACGCCGAGCGGCGTCACGTAAGCCGTGGCGATCTTGAGGTCCGGCGACATGCGCACTTCCGAAATCGAAATCACGGTCGCCTCGATGACGTCGTCGCGCACTTCGCCGCGCTGCAGCACCTGGGTGATCGCGGCGCGGACCTGTTCGCCAACGCGCAGCATGCGCTGCGAAGGCGCGGAGGATGTTGGTCTGGTCATTGTTATCTCTGTTTGCCGATGCGGCTGGGAATCGAACCCGTCAAAGGAGAGCGTCCATGACTCTTTTGGCTGCAAAGGTCAAGGCCGCCAGATACCAGAAGCCATCCGCCGGCTGGCGGATGGCTTCTGGAAAGCTGTTGTTGCGCGAGGCGCCCGACGGTTAGAGCGTGCGCGTGATGTGTTCGACGCGGAAGCACTCGATGACGTCGCCGACGCGCATGTCCTCGTAGTTTTCGAAGGCCATGCCGCATTCCTGGCCCATCGGCACTTCGGAGACTTCGTCCTTGAAGCGCTTGAGGGTCTTGAGCTTGCCTTCGTGGACGACGACGTCGTTGCGGATGAGGCGGACGCCCGCTCCACGCTCGACCTTGCCTTCGACGACACGGCAGCCTGCGACCTTGCCGACCTTGGTGATGTTGAACACCTCGAGGATCTCGGCATTGCCGATGAAGGTCTCGCGCCGTTCCGGCGACAGCAGGCCCGACATCGCCGCCTTCACGTCATCCACGAGATCGTAGATGATGTTGTAGTAGCGGATTTCGAGGCCCTGGCGCTCGGCGAACTGGCGTGCCTGCGCATTGGCACGAACGTTGAAGCCGATGATGGCGGCGTTCGAAGCTTCGGCGAGCGAAATATCCGATTCGGTGATGCCGCCTGCGCCTGAATGGACGATGCGGGCGCGGACTTCATCGGTGCCGAGCTTTTCCAGCGCGCCGGCAATCGCTTCGATCGAGCCCTGCACGTCGCCCTTTATGACAAGCGGGAACTCCTTGATACCGGCGCTCTGGCGCTGGATCATCATCTGTTCCAGCGAGCCGCGCTGGCTAGACTGGCGGGCAGCCGCCTTGTCGCGGGCAAGACGCTGACGGTATTCCGAGATTTCGCGGGCGCGGCTCTCGCTTTCGACGACAGCGAACTTGTCGCCTGCCTGCGGCGTGCCGGAAAGACCGAGGACCTCGACCGGAGTCGCGGGACCGGCTTCCTTCACATGGTCGCCCTTGTCGGTCACCAGCGCACGCACACGGCCCCAGACATCGCCGGCGACGATGATCTGACCCGGACGCAGCGTGCCCTTCTGGACGAGCACGGTCGCGACCGAACCACGGCCGCGGTCGAGCTGGGCTTCGATAACGGTGCCTTCCGCCGTCCGGTCGGGATTGGCCTTGAGGTCGAGAATTTCGGCCTGCAGCAGGATCGCCTCGAGCAGCTTGTCGAGGTTCTTGCCTGTTTTGGCCGAAACCTCGACGTCGAGCACTTCACCGCCCATGGTTTCCACGAAGACTTCGTGCTGCAGCAGCTGGTTGCGGACCTTCTGCGGATCGGCCTCGTGCTTGTCGATCTTGTTGATCGCAACGATGATCGGAACGCCAGCCGCCTTGGCGTGGTTGATCGATTCGATCGTCTGCGGCATGACGCTGTCATCGGCCGCGACCACCAGGATCGCAATATCGGTCGCCTGCGCGCCGCGGGCACGCATCGCCGTGAAGGCGGCGTGGCCGGGAGTGTCGATGAAGGTGATCTTCTGGCCGTTCTGCTCCACCTGATAGGCGCCGATATGCTGGGTGATGCCACCGGCTTCGCCGGAAACCACGTTGGCATGTCGGATGGCGTCGAGCAGCGAGGTCTTGCCGTGGTCGACATGGCCCATGATGGTGACGACGGGCGGGCGCGAAACCAGTTCGCCGGCCTCGTCGGAGACGTTGAAGATGCCGAGTTCGACATCGGACTCCGATACGCGCCGGACAGTATGGCCGAATTCGCCGGCGATGAGTTCGGCAAGGTCGGCGTCGATGACGTCGCCCGGCTTCATCATCTGGCCTTCCTTCATCAGGTACTTGATGACGTCGACGGCGCGTTCGGACATGCGCTGCGACAGTTCCTGAATGGTGATGGTTTCGGGCAGGATGACTTCGCGGGAGATCTTCTCGCGCGTTTCCTGCATCTGGCTGCGGCGGAATTTCTCCTGCCGGCGGCGCATTGCCGAAAGCGAACGGCCGCGGGCGTTGTCGTCGCCGTCCGCGTCGGCGGTGGTAATGGTCAGCTTGCCGCGGCGGCGCTCTTCATCCGTCTTCGGACGCGTCGTCACCGGTTTTGCGGGTTCGGGGCGAACGACGCGGCCACGGGCGGGACCGCCGCGGGCTGCGCCACGATCTTCGTCTTCCGTTTCAGGGCGACGGCCACGGGCACCGGCCGGCGCGGCGGCGCCTGGCGCCGGACGGGCGGCAGCGGGGGCTGCGGCATCGGGCCGGCGTGCAGCCGCAGGCCGCGGAGCCTCCGAACGAGCTTCGGCGGCGACGGGAGCCGGTGCTGCCTCAGCGGCTGCCGGTTCGACGACAGCGGGTGCCTCGGCCTGCCGGGCAGCCTCTTCGGCTGCCTTGCGGGCGGCTTCTTCTGCTTCGGCTGCCTTGCGGACAATCTCCTCGGCGGCACGGCGCTTGTCTTCCTCGGCGCGGCGGATCGCGTCCTGGGCGTCACGCGCCTGGGATTCTGCCAGCGCGCGGCGGCGGGCGTCCATCTCCTCAGGCGACAGATGGTTCAGCACGACAGGGCGCGGACGGTCGTTCGAGCGCTGCGGCTGATAGGACTGCTGCGGACGCTGGTTGGTCTGGCTGTTGCCCGGCTGGTGAACCCGCGGCGCCGGTGTCGGCTGCGGCGGACGCGCCTGAACGGGCGCCGGCGCCGGTTCGGCTGCGCGGACCGGGGCTGCCGGGGCAGCGGGCGTGATCGGCTTTTCGTCTTCCGGGCGCATCGGGCGCCGCTTGCGGGTCTCGACCACGACCGCCTTGGTGCGACCCCGACCCATATCCTGGCGAACGGTGCCCTGGCTCATCCCCGATGGTTTCAGGGTAAGCGTCTTTTTGCCCGTCACGCTGATTGTCTTGTCGTCGTTACTATCGGTCATTCGTTCCCGTTCCTTCGGACAGGGAGCGATGACTAGATCAGACCCTGTCGTTCAAATACTGTCGATCAATGAGAATGAGACCGGCCGATGCCGGTGACCGTCTCATTGTTTTTGCCGGCCAGCGCCGCCCGCTGCCCGGGACTGACCGCCAATACGGTACTGTTCGAGCATCTTTGCGCGCTTCACTACACCCTCACCCGCCTGCCCTGCAAGCACTGCGGCATGGATAAAAGCATTCTGGCCCATCAGGCCTTCCATTTCGCTCTCCGAGAAGAAGCGGTAGGAAGGTATCTCCTCCTCGGTCTCCATTCCGAGGTGCCAGGCCTTGCGGGCCTGGTCGATTTTCCTCACACCGTCGTCCGCCGCGTCAGTTGCGTGGAACACCGCAATGGCTGCTCCGCTTCTGACCGCGGCGTCCACTTTCGAGGAGCCGCTGATGAACTGGCCGGCTTTGCGCGCCATGTTCATCATCTGCATCAATTGCGCCGCCAGCAGCCGGTCGACATTCGCGCCGAGATCGTCCGCGGCCTTCACGTCGCTTTTCAGCGCACGGGCGAAGAGCTTCTTCGCCACTGCTCTGTCGACCAGCGATCGGTCGGCTTTCACCCAGCAACCGCGTCCCGGAAGCTCGCGCTTCAGGTCGGCGACGACGGTTCCGTCGGGAGCCGCGACGAAGCGGATCAGCTCATCCGGCGATCCGCTTTCGCGCGTCACGATGCACATGCGTCCGTTCACGTCATAACCTGCAAGATCGTCGTCCTGAGGGAGAGCGTCCGGCTCATGCGCGGTCATCATGCTTCCTGTTCGGCTTCGGTGACCTCTTCTTCGGTCCCCTTCGCCAGGTCCTCTTCGGTGATCCAGCCGGCCGCAAGCCGAGCCTGGACGATCATCTGTTCGGCTTCGACGCGCGAGACGTCGAACTTCGAGAACAGGCCCTCGAACTTCTTCGTTTCGCCGTTCTTGCGCTCCGTCCAGCCGACGAGATCATCGGCGGCGCAGCCGGCAAAGTCCTCGATCGTCTTGATGCCGTCTTCGCCGAGCGCCACCATCATCTGGGCAGTCATGCCGTCGATCCCGCGCAGCTCGTCCTCAACGCCGAGCGCCTTGCGCTTCTCGTCCATCTCGGCTTCGAGACGCTCGAGGAATTCGCGGGCGCGCTGCTGGATTTCCTGCGCCGTCTCTTCGTCGAAACCGTCGATCGAGGCGATTTCGTCGAGATCGACATAGGCCAGTTCCTCGACGGCGGCAAAACCTTCCGAGGCCAGAACCTGGCCGACCATTTCGTCGACGTCGAGCGAATCCATGAACAGGTTGGTGCGCTCGTTGAATTCCTTCTGGCGGCGCTCCGATTCCTCGGCCTCCGTCATGATGTCGATATCCCAGCCGGTCAGCTGCGACGCCAGGCGGACGTTCTGACCGCGGCGGCCGATCGCAAGCGACAGCTGCTCATCGGGAACCACCACTTCGATGCGTTCGGCATCCTCGTCGAGAACGACCTTGGCGACTTCGGCCGGCTGCAGGGCGTTGACGACGAAGGTCGCCGGATCCTGCGACCACGGAATGATGTCGATCTTCTCACCCTGAAGCTCGCCGACGACGGCCTGGACGCGCGAGCCGCGCATACCGACGCAGGCGCCGACCGGATCGATCGAACTGTCGTTCGAGATGACGGCGATCTTGGCGCGCGAGCCCGGATCGCGGGCGACCGACTTCACCTGGATGATGCCGTCGTAGATTTCAGGTACTTCCATGGTGAAGAGCTTCACCATGAACTGCGGATGCGTGCGCGACAGGAAGATCTGCGGGCCACGCTGTTCGCGGCGGACGTCATAGACATAGGCGCGGACGCGATCGCCATAGCGCACGTTCTCGCGCGGGATCATTTCGTCGCGGCGGATGATGCCTTCGCCACGGCCGAGATCGACGATGACATTGCCATATTCGACGCGCTTGACGGTGCCGTTGACGATTTCGCCGACGCGATCCTTGAATTCGTCGAACTGGCGGTCGCGCTCGGCTTCACGCACCTTCTGCACGATCACCTGCTTGGCCGACTGTGCGGCGATGCGGCCGAAATCCATCGGCGGCAGCGGATCGGCAATGAAATCGCCGAGCGCGGCGTCCGGGTTGCGGTCGCGGGCAAGTTCCAGCGGGATCTGCGTCGAATAATCCTCGGCCTTGTCGACGACTTCGAGCAGGCGCTGCAGCCGGATTTCGCCGGTCTTCGGATTGATGTCGGCGCGGATGTTGGATTCGGTGCCGTAACGCGAGCGTGCCGCCTTCTGAATGGCATCGGCCATTGCGGCAAGCACGATCTCGCGGTCGATGACCTTTTCGCGCGCCACTGCATCTGCGATCTGCAGAAGTTCGAGCCGGTTCGCACTGACTGCCATTGTCTTGTTTCTCCGTCTTTACTCCGGGGTTCCCGTCCCTGGGAGCGGTCTGTTAATCGGTTATTCCTGCTCGTCCGCTTCGTTCTGATTGGCGGCCTGCGCTTTCGCCAGCTTGTCGGCGCGCAATGCATCGCGGATCAGGTCGTCGGTCAGGATAAGTTTCGCATCGCTGAGCGCCGTGAAAGGAATGGTGACGTTCAGCTCTTCTCCGTAGGCAACCTGGTCACGCTCGAGCGTGAAACCATCTGCGTCCGCTTCGACGATCTTGCCGCGGAAGCGCTTGCGGTTGCCGATCATGATCGACGTCTCGCATTTCACCAGGTGACCTTGCCAGCGAACGAAATCGGATTTCCGCACCATCGGACGGTCGATGCCGGGCGAAGACACTTCGAGATGATACTCTTTATCGACCGGATCTTCCACATCGAGGACGGGAGAAATCGCCATCGAGACTTCTTCGCAGTCCTGGACGGTCATCGTGCCGTCGTTGCGCTCGGCCATCACCTGCATCGTCATGCCGTTCTGGTTCAGCATGCGCACACGGATGAGCCGGAAGCCCATCCCGATGAGAACGGGTTCGATGATATCGGCAAGACGCTGGTCAAGCCCGGTTTCGGTAATCAGCCGCGGCTCAAGTTCGTTGTCTGCGTTCGTCATGTCCGACAAGCGGTGCGCTCCTCGCAATTTCTGCTGTTCAGGCGATCGAGCTAATAAAAAAGAGCGGGTCCTTGCGGCCCACTCTTCATCAAGCGATCAAGAATTTGAGAGCCATATAGTCGGGTTTTTACGAAATTGCAAGGTCTGCGGCCGATTCCGCCAATTCGCCTCCGACAAGGCGAACGCGCCTATGGCCAGCGCCGGTCATGCGCATATATTGCCCGGCGGGGCAATGACAAAAGCGGGAGAAATTGTGGCGTACACTTCGTCGACATTGGCGCCTTTGCGGCATGATACCTATCGCGCCATATGGTTTGCGAGCCTTTCCTCGAATTTCGGCGGTCTGATCCAGGCGGTGGGTGCTGCCTGGATGATGACGACGATCACCGCTTCGGAAGATATGGTCGCGCTGGTGCAGACCTCGACAGCGCTGCCGATCATGCTGTTTTCCCTGATCTCGGGCGCGCTCGCCGACAATTACGACCGCCGCCGGGTGATGCTGACGGCGCAGTGCCTGATGCTGACGGTCTCCGGCCTGCTGACGGCCGCAGCGCTTCTCGGCTGGATCACGCCCTGGCTGCTGCTCCTCTTCACCTTCCTGATCGGCTGCGGCACGGCGCTCAACAATCCCTCCTGGCAGGCCTCGGTCGGCGACATGGTGCCGCGCGCCGATCTGCCGGGTGCCGTCACCCTGAACAGCATGGGCTTCAACATCACCCGCAGCGTCGGACCGGCGATCGGCGGCGCCATCGTGGCAGCCGCCGGCGCCGCCGCGGCCTTTGCGGTGAATACGCTGAGTTATCTGCCATTGATCTACGCTTTGTCGCGTTGGCGGCCGAGCGCGCCGGTTTCGACCCTGCCGCGCGAGGCGCTCGCCAGCGCCATCTTCGCCGGCCTGCGATATGTCTCGATGTCGCCCAATCTCGAAAAGGTTCTCGTCAGGGGGCTCATCTTCGGCATCGGCGCCAGCTCGATCCTGGCGCTGCTGCCGGTGGTCGCGCTTGATCTGGTGGCCGGCGGACCGCTGACCTATGGCTTCATGCTCGGCGCTTTCGGCATTGGCGCGATCGGCGGCGCCGTGCTGAGTGCGAGAATTCGCCAGGCGTTTTCCGGCGAGAAGATCATCCGCCTGGCCTTTGCCGGCTTTGCGCTCAGCGCCGTCATTGCGGCCGTCAGCCCGAGCGCCGTCCTCACCTCAGCCGGACTGCTCGTCGCCGGCGCCTGCTGGGTCTCGGCGCTGTCGCTCTTCAATACCATCGTCCAGCTCTCGACTCCGCGCTGGGTGGTGGGCCGCGCGCTGTCGCTCTACCAGACCGTCACCTTCGGCGGCATTGCCGGCGGCAGCTGGCTGTGGGGCGTTGCTGCCGATCGCTACGGCGTCGCCAATGCGCTGCTGACGTCATCCGTCGTCATGCTGCTCGGCATTGCGATCGGCCTGCGTTTTTCGATGCCGGCCTTCGCCTCGCTCAATCTCGATCCGCTGAACCGCTTCACCGCGCCGGCGCTCAGCCTCGACATCACGCCGCGCAGCGGCCCGATCGTCATCCAGGTCGACTACGAGATCGCCGACGACGATCTTGCGGAATTCATGACGTTGATGGGCGAGCGGCGGCGTATCCGCATCCGCGATGGCGCGCGGCACTGGGCGCTGATGCGCGATCTCGAAAATCCCGGGCTCTGGACCGAAACCTACCATACGCCGACCTGGGTCGAATACATCAGGCACAACCAGCGGCGCACGCAGGCCGATGCCGAAAACATCGACAGGCTGCGCGCCCTTCACCGCGGCGAAGGCCCGCCGCATGTTCACCGGATGATCGAACGCCAGGCCATCCCGCCCGGCGACGATGTCTTCCACAAGGCGCCGATCGATCTGCACCATTGAGAACAACCATGTATGATTTCAGGCTCGCCCGCCAATCCGATCTTGCCGCGATCATCGGGCTCCTCGCCGATGACGATCTCGGCAGCGCCAGGGAGGTCGTCTCGGACCCCATCGACGCGCGCTATCTCTCGGCCTTCGCCGCGATCGAGGCGGATGCCAATCAGATGCTCGCCGTCGCCAGCGATGCGGACGATCAGCTTGTCGGCTGTCTGCAGCTGAGCTTCATTCCCGGCCTGTCGAGAGCGGGCATGTGGCGCGGACAGATCGAAAGCGTGCGGATCGCCCGGGACTTGCGCGGTTCCGGCCTCGGCTCCGAGTTCATCGAATGGGCGATCGCCCAATGCGCCGAGCGCGGCTGCGGTCTCGTGCAGCTGACATCGGACAAGACGCGGGCGGATTCGATCCGCTTCTACGAGAAGCTCGGCTTCGTCGCGAGCCATGAAGGGCTGAAGCGCAACCTCTGAAACGGCTACTTCAGCTTGCCTTTCATCGTGGCCTCGGGAAAGCAGGTCGGCTTCATGCCGTTCTTCGCCTGCCATTGGCCGATCGACCGCCGTGTCTTGTAGCCCGGCAGCCCGTCGGAACCGCCGACGTCATAGCCCTGCCGCTCCAGCGCCTTCTGCATGGCGGCGACATCCGAGCGCAGCATCTTGCCGACATCGCCCCACCGGCCCTCAAAGGCGCCGCCGTTGGACCCGATCCGGTCGGCGAGATTGCCGATATAGAGCGCGTAGAGATCGGAGTTGTTGTATTCCTTGATGATGTAGAAATTCGGGGTGACGATGAATTCAGGCCCGTCGCGGCCGGCCGGCACGAGCATCATGCCCTCCGCCTTCATCTCGCTTGCGGGGAAGTTCCTGCCGGAGATGCGGTCGATGCCGAGCGAGGCCCAATGCGAAAGCGGCTTCGCGAGGTCTGGACCCTCCTGCGCGCAGGAAACCGCCTCCGGTATCGAGACCTCGAAGCCCCAGTCACGATCACGCTGCCAGCCTTTTTTGACCAGGTAATTGGCAATCGAGGCAAGCGTATCCGGCACGGAGGTCCAGATATTGCGGTGACCGTCGCCGTCGAAATCCACCGCATATTTCAGATAGCTCGTCGGCATGAATTGCGGCTGGCCGAGCGCGCCGGCCCACGAGCTCTTGAAATCGGCGGGCGTCACGTCGCCGCCGTCGAGAATATGCAGCGCCGCCATCAGCTCGGTGCGGAACATGTCCTTGCGGGTCGACATGAAGGCCTTGGTCGCCAGCACCTCGACCGCCGAATTCGGGATCTTCGCCGCGCCGAAGCCCGTCTCCCGGCCCCAGATGGCGAGCACGATCGAGCCCGGCACGCCATAGGTCTTCTCGATCCGTTTCAGCGTCGAGCCATATTGTGCGGCAAAGCCGCGCCCGGTTGCGGCGAGCCTCTTCAGATGATCCTCGTTGAAATAGGGGCTAGGCGAGGAAAATTCCGCCTGCGTCTGCTTCTGCTCCTTAGGTGGCGGGAAACCGGGCGGCGCGAGATCCGGCAGGTTCCAGTTCAGCGCGACGCCCGAGAACGCGGCCTTGAAGGTCTTCTCGGAAATGCCGCCCGCCTTGGCCTGCGGCCAGAGGTCCTTCTGCACCCAGCTTTTGAACTGGGTCTCGACATCGGCTTTCGATGGGGCTGCGAAGGAGGGGAGCGGAAGTAGGGCGGTCATTATCGCCAATGCGAGTATCCGCAGGGTGCGGTGCGCCATATACAAACCCCTCATATCACCGTCCTTGCCCGCAGCGCCGCCGCCAGCGTGCCCTCGTCGAGATAGTCGAGCTCGCCGCCGACAGGCACGCCATGCGCCAGCCGCGTGATCTTCACGTCGAGCCCCTGCAGCTGGTCGGTGATGTAATGTGCCGTCGTCTGCCCTTCGACGGTGGCGTTGACGGCGATGATCAGCTCGCGGATGCCGCCTTCGCCGATCCGGTCGATCAGCCCGCGAATATTGAGATCGTCGGGCCCGATCCCGTCGAGCGGCGACAGCGTGCCGCCGAGCACGTGATAGGCGGCGTTCATCGCGCCGGCCCGCTCCAGCGCCCAGAGGTCGGAGACGTCCTCGACGACGATGATGACGGATTGGTCGCGCTGCGCATCGGTGCAGACCGTGCAGGGATCGACGGTATCGACGTTGCCGCAGCGCGAGCAGATCTTCACCTTGTCATAGGCCTCGCCCATCGCATTCGACAGCGGTCCGAGCAACTGGTCCTTCTTCTTGATCAGATGCAGTGCCGCCCGGCGCGCCGAGCGCGGCCCGAGGCCCGGCACCTTCGCCAGAAGCTGGATGAGTTTTTCGATTTCGGGGCCGGTGACTCGTTTTGCCATGCGCCGTTCTTAGCTGATATGCAACGAAAACGGAATCGCGGAAGGATCGGCCGTCTCATGAAAATCCTGGCGCTGTGTAGAGGCAATGCAGAAAGGCTGCCCGGCAAGAGCTACAAGACCGGCATTTTCAAACACGTCGTCAACGGCGCCGTGATGATCGATGTCGAAGGGCTGGTCGGCGACGCCATCTGCAACCGCAAACACCATGGCGGCGTCGATCAGGCGGTCTATATCGAAGGATCGCTGACGCTCGACTGGTGGGCGCAGCAACTTGGCAGGCCCTATGCCCCCGGCACCTTCGGCGAAAACATGGTGATGTCGGGCCTCGACAATCGCGACGTTTCCGTCGGCGATCGCTTCATATCAGGCGATCTCGTCCTCGAAGTCACAGCATGCCGCATCCCCTGCGCCACCTTCGCCGCCAGGATGGCCGATCCGAAATTCGTCAAGCGCTATACCGATGCCGCCCGCCCCGGCATCTATTGCCGCGTCATCCGCGGCGGCATCGCCGAAGCCGGATTGCCGGTCGAGCATCAGTCATTTGCCGGCGACAAAGTCACAATGCCGGAGTTGATGGAAACTTTCGGCCGACGGCTTTCCGAGGCGGACCGGGCGCGATATCTCGCTGCCCCTATTCACTACAGGCTGCGAGCGATGTTGGAAACACAGCGTTAGGCGCCAATTTCACCTGTGCATCGCGAACGCGATTGTCACATCGCCCATCGCCACAGCGGTGAAATGGAGATCGAATCGCCGGCTATCAGAACGGCAGCTTGAAGCCGGGCGGGATCGGCAGGCCGGCGGTGAGCGCCTTGGTCTTTTCGGCGGCGAGCGCTTCGGCCTTGTCCTTGGCGTCCTTGTGGGCGGCGACGATCAGGTCCTCGAGGATCTCGACATCGTCCTCCTTGAACAAAGACGGGTCGATCTTCAGGCTCTTCAGCTCACCCTTGCCTGACATGACGACGGTGACGAGGCCGCCGCCCGCCTTGCCTTCGGCCGAGAGCTCGGCGATCTCCGCCTGCATCTGCTCCATCTTGGCCTGCATTTCCTTGACTTTGCCCATCATGCCCATGATGTCGCGCATCGTCTCGCTCCTTCTTGAAACCTTAGAATTCTATGTCGTCGCCGGGCAGGATGTCACCGTCTTCGGATTCGGCGGCGGCAGGCGGTGTCGCCTCTTCCGCTTCCTCCTCCGGCGTCGGCGCCCTGACGCGCACGTCGATGATCTTGGCGCCCGGAAACTGCGCAAGAATGGCGGCGACATCGGGGTCCTGGCGGGCGTCGCTGACGCGCTGTTGCTGCGCCTTGGCTTCCGCCTCCACCATCGTCGGCCCGCCCTCTTCGCGGCTGGTGCTGACGATCCAGTGGATGCCGGTCCATTCCTTGAGTTTGACGGCGAGCTCGTTCAGCAGCGTGCCCGGCGCGCCCTCGGTGAGGTTCACGTCCAGCCGGCCGGGCTCGATGCGCACAGGCCGCACGAAGTTGCGCACCAGCGCCTTCAGCTTGACGTCCCGCTTTTCGGCCGCGAGGTCGACGATATCGCCGATCGTATTGACCGATACCAGCGGCTTCGGCGCTTCAGCCGGCTTCGTCTCGACGCGGCCGATTGTCTGCGGTTCCGGATTGGGCACGGCGCGCAGCATCGCGGTCGGCCCTGAGGGCTGAGGCCGCGGTGTCGGCTCCGGCGCCCGCGCCGCAACGCTGCTCTGATAGGGAACCCGTGTTCCGTTGCCGCCGCCACCGCCTGAAGGCGGGGAGGAGGGGCGCGAGCCGGCACCGTCGCCGGAAAATTCGGCAAGCCGCCGCGCCGCATCCTCGGGCGCCGGCAGATGTGCGGCATGCGCCAGCCGGATCAGCACCATTTCGGCCGCCCCTGCCGTGCGCGACGAGCCTTCGGTTTCGGGAATACCCTTCAGCAGCATCTGCCAGATGCGCGACAGCGTCGTCACCGCCACACCCTTGGCCAGTTCCGCCGCCTTGGTACGCTCGATTTCGCTGAGCGAAGGATCGTTTGCCGCATCCGGCACATATTTCAGCCGCGTCACCAGATGGGTGAAATCGGCAAGATCGGTCAGCACCACGACAGGATTGGCGCCGGCCTCGTACTGGCTCTGGAATTCGCCGAGGGCGCCGGCGACATCGCCTTTGACGATATGCTGGAAGAGATCGACGATCCGGGCGCGGTCGGCAAGGCCGAGCATCCCACGCACCGCTTCGGCCTGCACGGCGCCGGCGCCATGGGCGATCGCCTGATCGAGCAGCGACAGGCCGTCGCGCGCCGAGCCTTCGGCAGCGCGCGCGATCATCGCCAGCGCGTCCGCTTCCGCCTCGATACCTTCCTTGGCAGCAATCGTCGTAAACAGCCCGACGAGGTCCGAGGCGCTGATGCGGCGCAGGTCGAAACGCTGGCAGCGCGACAGCACGGTGATCGGCACCTTGCGGATCTCGGTGGTGGCGAAGATGAATTTCACATGTTCCGGCGGCTCTTCCAGCGTCTTGAGCAGACCGTTGAAGGCCTGTGTCGACAGCATGTGCACTTCGTCGATGATGTAGACTTTATAGCGCGCCGAAACCGGCCGGTAGCGCACCTGTTCGATGATCTCTCTTATATCGTCGATACCGGTATGGGAGGCGGCATCCATTTCGATCACGTCGACATGCCGGCCTTCCATGATCGCCTGGCAATGTTCGCCGGGCGTGCGGAGGTCGATCGTCGGCTTGTCGATCTCTGCCGTCTTGTAGTTCAGCGCCCGCGCCAGGATGCGCGCCGTCGTCGTCTTGCCGACGCCGCGCACGCCGGTCAGCATATAGGCCTGCGCGATGCGGCCGGTCTCGAAGGCGTTGGTGAGCGTGCGGACCATCGGCTCCTGGCCGACCATCAGGTCCGTGAAATCCTTGGGGCGGTATTTGCGAGCCAGCACCCGGTATCCGGTGCCCGTCGAGGCGGCATCTTTTGATTGTCGCTCGGTGTCGCTCATCGCCCTGCTTGTCGCCCGGATGCCGGGCACTTCGTAAAGAGAAGGTGGGAGGCTGGCACGATGACCCGTGCCGGGCTCGTTAGGGCTGCTTCCTTCCGGACCTGACCCGGTTGGCGAGTGGCTCGTCCACCACCAACCTCCCGGATGCACATATCGGCAATATCGTCATCAAAAGCAAGCCAACATGATAAAAAACTGCTAGTCGTTGGAAAAGACAGGAGGAATGCCCTTGAACGGCTTTAGACTCGACCCCCGGCTGGAAAACGACAGCACCAGCGTCATGGTCACCGGCCTCTGTGATCTGAGATTGTCGAGGGATGCCCGCTGGCCGTGGCTCATTCTCGTGCCGCGCCGGGCCGATATCACCGAAATCTTTGAGCTGACGCCGCTCGACCAGGTGCTGCTCGCCTTCGAGACGGAGCTCACCGCCAAGGCGCTCAAAGAGATCACCGGCGCGACAAAAATCAATGTCGGGGCTCTTGGCAACATCGTCCGCCAGCTTCATGTTCATGTCATTGCCCGCTTCGAAGGCGATGCCAACTGGCCAGGCCCCGTCTGGGGCTTCGGGCGGGCAGAGCCCTACGAGGACGGAAAGAGAGACGAATTGACAGCGAAGCTGCGGGAAGCCCTTTCATCATGAGCCATTCGCTTTTTGATTCAGATGTGCCGCATCCGGAACCCAGCAATCTCACGGCCTTTGCCGGCAACGACCTCAATCGCGATTCCGAACATCGCGACGAACACTCCGTCGAAAAGGCGTTGGCGAGGGAAGGCACGCATATCTTCGCCTTCGCCAACGACAAGCTGGTGCTGAAGCATGACGGCCAGGTGCTCGATCCGCTTTTTGCCCGCTACGAACTGCAGGAGCTTCGGCCGAATTGGGACGAGACGGTGCTTCTCGGCTACCGCAAATCAGGCGAACCGCGCCTTGCCGTGCCCGTCGGCGTCGATGTCGACGACCTTGCCAGCCAGTACAAGCCTGCCGACGGCCGCACGCTGTTTCGCGAAATGCTGATCGATGAGGTGCTGCTCGGCGAATTCGCCCAGGCCGCCAGCCTCATCCGCTGGAACGGCGACAACCGCTTCTGCGGCCGCTGCGGCTCGGCGATGGAGATCCATATCGGCGGTTACAAGCGTGTCTGCGCCGTCTGCGAGCACATGATCTTTCCCCGCACCGACCCCGTCGTCATCATGCTGACGATCGACGAGAGCCGCGACCTCTGCCTGCTCGGCCGCAGCCCGCATTTTGCGCCCGGCATGTATTCCTGTCTTGCCGGCTTCGTCGAGCCGGGCGAGACCATCGAGAACGCCGTGCGCCGCGAAACGCTGGAAGAGTCAGGCATCCGCACCGGCCGTATCCGCTATCACGCCTCGCAGCCCTGGCCGATGCCGCATTCGCTGATGATCGGCTGTTACGCGGAGGCGAAATCCACCGAGATCAAGCGCGATGAGACGGAGCTCGAGGATTGCCGCTGGTTCACCCGCGAGGAAACGCTCGAGATGCTGGAGCGCCCAGGCGCCAACGGCAAAGCCTCGCCGCCGAAAGGGGCGATCGCCCACCGCCTGATGCGCGACTGGGTGGAGTGGAAGCGCTAGTGCCATGCCGGTCGCCCGTTCGGAACGGCTCCTGACGCTGCTCCAGACGCTTCGGCGTTATCGCAGGCCGGTGACCGGCACCGTGCTCGCTCAGGAGACCGGCGTCAGCCTGCGCACACTCTATCGCGATATCGCCAGCCTGCAGGCCCAGGGCGCGATGATCGAAGGCGAAGCCGGCATCGGTTATGTGCTGAAGCCGGGTTTCATGCTGCCGCCGATGATGTTTTCCGAGGAAGAGCTGGAGGCACTGGTGCTCGGCTCGCGTTGGGTGGCCCGCGCCGCCGAGCCGCGCCTTGCCGGCGCCGGCGCCGATGCGCTGGCCAAGATCGCCGCCGTACTGCCGGCCGATTTGCGTGAAATGATCGATTCGGCCGCTCTCTTCGTCGGCCCCAAACGCCGCGATGAGGATAGCGCGGATGTCTCGGCCATCCGCAGGGCGATCCGCCTGGAGCGTATTCTCGAGCTGCATTACGGCGACGAACAGGGCCGGATCTCGCGCCGCCGCGTCTGGCCTTTCGCGCTCGGCTATTTCGAGCACGTGCGCGTCCTCATGGCCTGGTGCGAGCTGCGCCAGGATTTTCGCCATTTCCGCACCGATCGCATCATCGACATGGCACTGCATGAGGTGCGTTATCCGCGCCGCCGCACCGTGCTTCTCAAGGAGTGGCGCGAGACGCAGGACGTGCCGATCGAGAGGTGATCGCTGCTGCCATAAACTGTCAGCAGTTGGCGTTATGATCAGTCTCAATCCACTAGGGAAGGAGTACTGATCATGGTAACGCCTCCAATCATTCAGCAGGCCGGCGACCGCTTCGCCACCAATAGCTTTGCCGATATTATTTCGGCCGAAACCTTCGCCGATGCCCGGCAGTCGACCCGCTTCGGCCTGCTGCAATTCGCCATCGGCCTTTTCCGGATCCCCGGGGGAAGCCGCCCCAAACTCGACGTTGAGGCGACACCTGATTACATGAAGCGCGACCTCGGCTTCATGGACGGGCGCAACCCACGCCACGAAGACCGCTTCCCGCTCTAATCCGCTTCATCATCGACATTCCGCCCGACGAAACCGGGCGTTGCTTCGGCAACGCCCGCTGCATCCTGCTGACATAGATTGGCAGCAGGCGCTCATCCAGCATGTCACACCAAGGGAGAACCGAAATGACCAGCCCCAATCTGATTATCCTCTACGTCAAGGACCCCGGCGAAAGCGCCAGCTTCTACCGCAACCTCCTGAACCGCGAACCGGCCGTGGAAGCGCCGAATTTCGTCGCCTTTCCGCTCGACGGCGGTTTCACGCTCGGCCTCTGGCGGCGCAGCAAGGTCGAGCCGCAGCCCTCCGCCATCGGCAACCGGGGCGAAGTGGCCTTCATGGTGGCGGGGGAAAATGCCGTCGCCAGGCAGTATGAGGACTGGCGCCAGCGCGGCCTGCCGATCGCCCAGGAACTGACGGAGCTGGATTTTGGCCCGACCTTCGTCGTCCTCGATCCGGACGGGCATCGGCTGCGCGTCTGTGAGCCGGATAAGTAATAGCCTGAATGGACGGGGCCTGCTTAGAGCAGGCCTCGCATCGCATGCCCCTTGTAGACGCCGAGGATGCGCACCTTCTCGGAGAAGAACCGCAGTTCCTCCAAGGCCCGGCGAACGTTCGGATCGTTCGGATGGCCTTCGATATCGGCGTAGAACTGCGTCGCCACGAATTTTCCGCCGAGCTGGTAGCTTTCCAGTTTCGTCATGTTGATGTTGTTGGTGGCAAAGCCGCCGAGCGCCTTGTAGAGCGCGGCCGGAATGTTGCGGACATTGAAGACGAAGGTGGTGACGACCTTTTCTTCCGCCGAATTGCGCTGCGCCCATTCCTCGTCACGCGAGAGCACGACGAAGCGGGTGACGTTGTTTTCCGTATCCTCGACATTTTCGGCGACGATCTCGAGCCCGTAGAGATCGGCGGCAAGGCGCGGCGCCAGCGCGGCCATCGAGCGGTCGCCGGTTTCCTTGACGAGCTTTGCCGCCCCTGCCGTATCGCCGGCGATGACAGGCTTCCAGCCATGGGCGCGCACGATCTTGCGGCACTGGCCGAGCGCATGGATATGGCTGTGCACCGTGCGGATCTCGTCCTTGGTCACTCCGGGCAGCACCATCAGCTGGAAGCGGATCGGCATGAAATATTCGCCGATGATGTGCAGCCGCGATTCCGGCAGCAGGTGATGGATATCGGCAACGCGGCCGGCAATGGTGTTTTCGATCGGGATCATGGCGATATCGGCGTCGCCGTTGTCGACCGCGGTGAACGCATCCTCGAACGTCTGGCACGGCAGCGGTTCCATGGTCGGAAACATGTCGCGGCTGGCCATGTCGGAATTGGCGCCGAACTCGCCCTGGAAGGCGATCCTGTTGGTCTTGATGTTCATGATGGTTCCGTCAGTTCGACTTAGAGCATGATGCCGAAAAGTGTGAGCGGTTTTCGGACGACATCATGCTCTAACTCTTTAATTGAGAACAGGATTCAGTTTTTAGGCCAACCGAGCCTAAAATCATCCTGTTCTGGCGGAGAGGATGCGCCGCGCTTTTTCAAGGTCGGCGGGAGTATCGACACCGAGCGGAACCGTGTCAACGATCTCCACGTCGATGCGCATGCCGGCCTCCAGCGCCCGCAGCTGCTCCAGCGATTCGCGCTTTTCGAGCGTCGACGGGCCGAGCGAGACAAATCGCTCCAGCGCCGCACGCCGATAGGCATAAAGGCCGATATGGTGATAAAGCGGCCCCTTGCCGTAAGGTGCTGTCGCGCGCGTAAAGTAGAGGGCGTGCAGACGGGTGTCGGAGACGGGCGAACCGACGATCTTGACGATATGCGCCGCTGTCTTGTCGTCCTCATCGTCGATTTCGGTCGTCAGCGTGCCGATATCGACCACCTCGTTCTCGAGCGGGCGCAGAGCCGCGCGCACGGTTTCCGCATCGATCGTCGGCAGGTCGCCCTGGACGTTGACGATGATTTTCGCTTTCCCGTCCGGATCGACCTTGGTCAGCGCTTCGAAGATCCGGTCGGAACCCGATTGATGGTCACTGCTGGTCATGACGACGTCGAAGCCGGCGGCAGAAACGGCATCGAACACCTGTTGGTCGTCGACCGCGACGACCACGCGGCCGATGGCTGCCTCTTTGGCGCGCATCGCCACCTGCACGATCATCGGCAGTCCGCAAATATCGGCGAGCGGCTTGCCCGGAAGCCGGGTGGAGGCCATGCGTGCCGGGATCAATACCAGCACCTCGTCTAAATTTGAATCACTCATGGTTCGGGCCTTCTATTCCGGGCTGAAAAGTGTCAAAAAGTCTCACGCATAAGACCATTTAGACAGTTGCAACGATCAGTCAAAAGACATAGGTTCCGCGCGATTTCAAGATGGTCCGGTTCTGGTCTGCCGGCTGCAAGGGGAGCATTGCAGATGAATTCATACGTCAATACGGCCGTGGGGGCGCTGCTCGGAACGATTTTCGTTCTGATGTCGGTCTCCATCGCGTCCGAGGGGATCTTCCATTCCGAAGCGCCGGAAAAGGAAGGTTTCGCGATCGTTGCCGAAGAGGCGCCCGCCGCCGGCGGTGAAGCCGCGCCCGCCGCTGCCGTTCCGATCGCGCAATTGCTCGCTTCTGCAGATGCCAAGGCCGGTGAAACGGCCTTCAAGAAGTGTCAGGCCTGTCATGACGCCACCAAAGGGGGGCCGAACAAGGTCGGTCCTAACCTCTTTGGTGTCGTAGATCGCCCGATCGCCTCGCATGAAGGCTTCGCCTATTCCGCCCCCATGAAGGATTTTTCCAAGGGCAGCAGCGAGAAGTGGACCTTCGAGAACCTCAACAAGTTCCTGCTGGCGCCGAAGAAGGACGTCCCCGGCACCGCGATGGGATTCGCGGGCCTGGCGAAGGATCAGGAGCGCGCCAACGTCATCCTCTACCTGCACACGCTCGCCGATTCGCCGGTGCCGCTGCCGGATCCGAAAACCGCGACGCAGTAAGGCGAAGCGCCATCGCATGACAATCGAAGCCCGGCCGCAAGCCGGGCTTTTGTTGTTGATGGCGCAGGTTCAGGCGCCGAGGAAATAAGCCCAGAGCGAAACGGTGATGGCGCCGAGCGCTGTTGTCACCGAGATCGTCGAGGCGGCGAGGCTGTGGCCGACGCCGAAACGATTGGCGATCAGCCAGGCATTGATGCCTGTCGGCACGGAGGAGGTCAGCACGATCGCCGCCGTCCATTCCGGGCTGAGACCGAGGAGACGGCTCGCTGTCCAGACGCAGCCGGGCAGCAGCAGCAGCTTGAGGCTCGAGGTAACGCTGGCGATGCCGAGATTGCCGGAGACGCCGTATCTCTCCAGCGCCATGCCGAGCGAGATCAGCGCCGCCGGGCCGGCTATGCCGGCGATCTGGCCGACGACCGATGCCACCGCAGTCGGCATGGTGAGGCCGGAAAGATGCACGGCCATGCCGGCCGCAAGGCCGATCACCAGCGGATTGCGGATGAGATTGATGGCGATCTGGCGAAGCACAAAGACCATGCTGCGGTCGCTTTTGCCGGCGATCTTTCGTTCAGCGTGCTCCATCAACACCGTGCCGGCGACCATCATGACAGGCAAATGCACGGCAAGCAGGATCGACAACGCCACCAGCCCTTCGTCGCCGACGGTCCGCTGGACGAGCGGCAGTCCGATGAAGACGTTGTTGGCGAAGGCCGAGGAAACGCCGGCCAGCACGCCGATCCGTTCGTCGCGATTAAAGAGGCGCGTGGCGGCGATATGGCCGGCCGTCCAGGTGATGGCGACGCCGGAGAAATAGACGATCCAGAGCCGGAAGGGCGAGGCGCCATGGAAATCCGCCTCGGCGATGGTGCGGAAGAGCAATAGCGGCACGGCGATCTTGAAGACGAACTCACTGAGCGCGTCGCCGACATTCGATGCCATCAAGCCGCTGCGAACGATTACCCAGCCGATGAGGATCAGGATGAAGATGGGAAGGACGTCGAGAATGATGGCTGACATAAGGAAGGATGCTCTGCGGGGAGGGAGTATCCGAGGTCTAGCAGCAAAAGGCTTGCGTTGAAAACGCAATCGGCGCCCGGCCGCGGAGGGGCTGCATCCGAACGCAAAAAAAGCGGGCATGGCCCGCTTTTCCGCTCCGGCCTTGCCGGATATCCGGATCGCGAGGCTGCCAGTTCATCCGTGGTCAGCACCGCGCCGGTAAGATCGAAGGGATCATCCCTCGTCGTCCGGCTGCAACTGAAAGCTGCTCATGCCGGTCTTCTTGCAAGCATTTGTAGGTCTCGAAAATGACAGGGACATGACGAATAAGCGGCACTTTTGCGAAGAATAGAGACGCCATTCACCATTTATCCTTCCAAACCGCGGAAATTTCGCTAAGACCGAACCCCGGCTATCACAAATCCGGGACTCCCCATTTCATGACAAGATTCGATGTTCTGACAGTCGGCAACGCGATCGTGGATATCATTGCCCGCTGCGACGACCAGTTCCTCATTGATAACAAGATCACCAAGGCGGCGATGAACCTCATCGATGCCGAGCGCGCCGAACTTCTGTATTCGCGCATGGGGCCGGCACTCGAAGCCTCCGGCGGCAGCGCCGGCAATACGGCGGCCGGCGTTGCCAATCTCGGCGGCAAGGCTGCCTATTTCGGCAATGTCGCCGCAGATCAGCTCGGCGACATTTTCACCCATGACATTCGCGCCCAGGGCGTCCACTATCAGACCCGTCCCAAGGGCACCTTCCCGCCGACGGCGCGGTCGATGATCTTCGTCACCGAAGACGGCGAACGTTCGATGAATACCTATCTCGGCGCCTGCGTCGAACTTGGCCCTGAAGACGTCGAGGCCGATGTCGTTGCCGACGCCAAGGTCACCTATTTCGAAGGTTATCTCTGGGATCCGCCGCGCGCCAAGGAGGCTATTCGCGACTGCGCCCGCATCGCCCATGAAAACGGCCGCGAAATGTCGATGACGCTGTCCGACAGTTTCTGCGTCGACCGTTATCGCGGCGAATTCCTCGATCTGATGCGCTCCGGCACGGTCGATATCGTCTTCGCCAATCGCCAGGAAGCGCTGTCGCTTTACCAGACCGAAGACTTCGAAGAGGCGCTGAACAGGATTGCCGCGGACTGCAAGATCGCCGCCGTGACGATGAGTGAGAATGGCGCCGTCATCCTGAAGGGCCGCGAGCGTTATTACGTCGATGCGATCCGGATCAGGGAAGTTGTGGACACGACGGGCGCCGGCGACCTTTTTGCCTCCGGCTTCCTCTACGGCTATACGCAGGGACGGTCCCTGGAAGATTGCGGCAAGCTCGGCTGCCTCGCTGCCGGCATCGTCATCCAGCAGATCGGCCCGCGCCCGATGACCTCGCTCAACGAGGCCGCCAAGCAGGCAGGGCTTATTTGAAGGCTTCGCCGGGATAGGCGCCCCAGATTTCCGACTGCGCCACCCAGCCGGTGGCGCCGTCGGTTTCGGCGCGGCACCAGTCGCCGTTGCATTCGCCGATCGCCAGCATCACGCCGGGTTCCAGCTTGGCGATGATCGAGGCGGAGGGCTGCGCCTCGCGGCGCAGATTGACGAAGATGCCCTTGCCCTTCGTCTTCATCCAGGGTGCGGCGATCGCCGCACGCTGGCCGGAGAGCAGCGACTGATTGACCCAGCCTTCGGTGCCGTCGGCATCACGGATGCGGCGCCAGTTGTCGTATTCCTGGATGATCTCCACCGGCAGGCCGGATTTCAGATACATCCACGAAACCGCGTAATCGGTTCCCGGGCCGATGCGCAGGTTGACACGCTTGGATTTCAGCGTGACAAAACGCGGCAATGGCAGGCCGCTCGGTCCCTTGGCCGCCTGCGCATGGGCAAATTCGACGGGGCCGAGCGATGCCGCCAGAGCGATCGCGAGGGCGAGGCAGGACTTCAGGACTTTGCTGCGCATGGAGGCATCCGTTTGCTCGAATTCACGGGCAGGCCCGCCTGCACGCGGTCCGGGCTGTGACATTCCCCGGCTGCACCACGAGTTTTGTTTGTCTTCGCGTGCGGGTCTGGTAGAAATTGCCCGGAACGGGAAAATTATCACCCCTCTTGGTTAAAGACCTCTGAACAAGGCACCGCAGGCAGCCATGACAGCGAAGAAAAAACCGAAGGTCTACATCACCCGCAAGCTGCCGGATGCCGTCGAAACCCGAATGCGGGAACTCTTCGATGCCGAGCTGAACATCGACGACGCGCCGCGCTCCGTGCCCGAGCTCATGGCCGCTGTCCGGACCGCCGACGTGCTGGTGCCGACCGTCACCGATCGCATCGACGCGGCGCTGATCGAGGCGGCCGGCCCGCAGATGAAGCTGATTGCAAGCTTCTCCAACGGCACCGACCATATCGACGTCGAGGCGGCGGCGCGCAAGGGCATCACCGTCACCAACACGCCGAACGTCCTGACCGAGGACACCGCCGACATGACGATGGCGCTCATTCTCGCGGTGCCGAGACGGCTCGGGGAAGGGGCGCGGGTGCTGACCGACAAGCCGGGCGAGTGGGCCGGCTGGTCTCCTACCTGGATGCTCGGCCGGCGCATTCACGGCAAGCGCATCGGCATCGTCGGCATGGGGCGCATCGGCACGGCGGTCGCGCGCCGCGCCAAGGCTTTCGGCCTTTCGATCCACTACCACAACCGCAAGCGCGTCAATCCGGCCGTCGAGGACGAGTTGGAGGCGACCTATTGGGAAAGCCTCGACCAGATGCTCGCCCGCGTCGACATCGTCTCGGTCAATTGCCCGTCGACGCCGGCAACCTTCCATCTGATTTCAGCCCGTCGCCTGGCGCTGCTGCAGCCGACCGCCTATCTCGTCAACACCGCCCGCGGTGACGTGGTCGACGAAAGCGCGCTGATCAAAAGCCTGAGGGAGGGCAAGATCGCCGGCGCCGGCCTCGACGTCTTCGAGAACGAACCGGCCGTCAACCCGAAGCTCGTCAAGCTCGCCAACGAGGGCAAGGTCGTGCTGCTGCCGCATATGAGCTCGGCGACGATCGAAGGCCGCATCGATATGGGCGACAAGGTGATCATCAATATCCGCACCTTCATCGACGGCCACAGGCCGCCGAACCGGGTGCTGCCCGGGCGTTGATCCGGTTCAGACGATGCGGGCCTGAGCCGCAAGCATCTTCCGCATCTCGACGAAGGTCGTTCTGGCAAAGCCCGGATGTGCCTTCTCGGCGGTTCTCGAAAAACCCCAGGCGCCAAAGACGGCATGATTTTCGGTGAGCTCGATGCGCGTCTCCAGCCGCAAAGCGGCAAGGCCAAGCGCTGCCGCCGTCGCCTCGGCGGTTGCCAGCAGCCGCTTGCCGAGCCCCTTGCCTTGCGCCTCCGGGAGAACGGCGAGCTTGCCGACATAGAGACAGTCGGCCTCCGGCCGCAGGAACAGGCAGCCGATCAGCTTTTCGTTTTCGATGGCGACATGACCGATCTCGGTTCCGGCTTTTTCGGCCAGCGACTCCGTCGTCAGCTTGAGCGCCGAAGAGGGCGGGTCGATCCTGCCGTTCATCGAGGCGAAGGCAGCGAGGATGAGCGCCAGCAGTTCGTCCCAGCGCGTGAAGTTCTGATCCAGGCGGATGATTGTCATAGGGTCTGTCCTTGCCTTTCCCGGCGGCGTTTATAGCGTATCGTGTCGAACCGGGCCGAGAGCGCGTCGTAGAGCAGCAGCCGTCCGATCAGCGGTTCGCCGGCGCCGGTGATCAGCTTGATCGCCTCCATCGCCATCATCGTGCCGATGACGCCGGTGAGCGCGCCGATGATTCCGGCTTCGGCGCAGGAGGGGATCAAGCCCGCCGGCGGCGCTTCCGGAAACAAGTCGCGATATCTGGGATTGGGTGTTCCGTCGTCGCCGGTCTCATAGGGCTTGAGCACCGTCAGCGAACCGTCGAAACGCCCGACCGCGCCGGTGACAAGCGCTATCTGCGCCGCCTCGGCGGCGTCGGCGGCGGCATAACGCGTGTCGAAATTGTCGGAACCGTCGATCAGCAGGTCGAAGCCGGCGAGCTGCCGCTGGGCGGTCTCCGCGCCAAAACGTTCCTCGAAGCGGATCAGCCGCACATGCGGATTGAGCCGGGCAATGGCGAGCGCAGCACTTTCGGTTTTCAATTCGCCGATCGTGCCGGAATCATGGATCACCTGCCGCTGCAGGTTGGAGAGCGACACCCGGTCGTCATCGACGATGCCGAGCGTGCCGATACCGGCGGCGGCCAGATATTGCAGGATCGGCGCTCCAAGGCCGCCGGCGCCGATCACCAGCACGCGGGCGGCCTTCAGCCGCTGCTGGCCGGCGCCGCCGATCTCGGGGAGCAGGATGTGTCGGTGATATCGGGCGATTTCATCGGGGCTGAGCGGTTCCATGGCGGCGATGCTATCATGACGCCCGACGCCGGGAAAAGCCGCCTCCCTCATCCGAACACCTTTCCGTCGGCAACGGTGAAGAACTGCGCCCGGTCTGCGAGCGCTGAAAACATTGTCCGATCCGTGCCCGTCATGAAAGCCTGGCCGCCGAGCCCGTCGATAAGATCGAACAGTGCGGCACGGCGGCCCTCGTCGAGATGCGCGGCGATCTCGTCGAGCAGCAGGATCGGCGCATGGCCGGTGAGATTGCCAACGAGCCGCGCATGCGCAAGCACCAGGCCGACGAGCAGCGCTTTCTGCTCGCCGGTCGAGCAACGCTCCGCCTCCATCGCCTTTTCGCGGTGGTGGACGATGAGGTCGGCTCGGTGCGGCCCCTCCAGCGTGCGCCCCGCGCCGGCGTCCCGATACCGGCTCTCCGCCAGCATCGCCGCATATTCGTCCTCGAGATCGACCGAGGGGCGAGAGAACTGGCCGTCCATGAAGCCCGAAAGCTGCAGCGATGCCGAAGGGAAGGGCGAGTTCTCCGGCCTTTCCTCGATCAGCCGGGTGAGCAGGCCGAGCATTTCCTGTCGGGCGAGCGCCATGGCGATGCCGAGGCTTGCCATCTGCTCCTCGATGCCGGCAAGCCAGGAAGGGTCGAAGCGGCCTTCGTCCAGCAATTTGTTGCGGCTGCGCATGGCGCGCTCGAAATCGTTGGCGCGGCGGCCATGGGCGGGATCGAGCGACAGCACCAGCCGGTCGAGAAAGCGTCGGCGGTCGGAGGAGGCGCCGGTAAAGAGCCCGTCCATCGCCGGTGTCAGCCAGAGAAGACGCAGATGGTCTGTCAGTTCGTCGGCGGTTTTTGCCGCGGTACCGTTGATCCGCAGCCTGCGGGTGGTGGTCTCCTCCCCCGCTTCAATGCCGGTGCCGATCTCGACCTCGCCCTCCATGCCGTCAAGCGCGGCAAAGATCGAAAAGCCGCCGGTCGCGCCGACGCGGGTAATATCGCCATAGGCGGCGCGGCGAAGCCCCCGGCCCGGCGAAAGCAGCGAGACCGCCTCCATGAGATTGGTCTTGCCCGCGCCGTTGTTTCCCGTCAGCACGGCATGCCGGCCATCGAGGGTGAGGCTCACCGCCGCATAGTTACGGAAGTCTGTCAGCTTCAGACGGGAAAGAGAAACCTTGTGCGGCATCGCGTGTCCGGGTTTGTGAAGCCTGACAGCTATGCCGAAGCGGCGTCGATAGCAAGGCTCGCGGCTCGGCCGCCACGGGTCACGCGTAAAATACCCCGGCGGTATTTCCGCATGCTCGCGTAAATGAGCCCCGATTCAGGAACTGTACGGTACGTTTTATCCGGCATGTCCCAAAAAAATACAACCGCATCGAAGCGATCCGGCGTCGCGTCCTCGGCCGCCGACAGCCCTCGTCATGGATTTCAAACCGCCTGGATACTAGGGGCTCCGCCCATTCTTCCGGGGCCGCTGACGTAACGTAATGCCCAGAAAAAGTCGGTTGAATTTTGCAACTAACGGGTTGAGTTATGCGGCGGAAACGCTATGGTAAACGAACCGTTTGCGTATGAAAGAATGACGAAGTGCCAGATCCGGTTGATATTATCGTTGGTCGCAACATAAGACAGCTTCGCGCCCTTCGCCGGGTTTCCCAGCTCGAGCTTGGTGAAGCCCTTGGACTGACCTTCCAGCAGATTCAGAAATACGAAAAGGGGACGAATCGCGTTTCCGCCAGCAAACTGCACCAGATCGCGGTTTTTCTCGATGTCGAGATCTCGGTTCTTTTCGAGGGTGCCGACATGCCGCAATTCGGCAGCCGCATCGAGCTCAGCCCTGACGCCTATGCGCTTGCCCTGAGTTACGACAAGCTGAATTCACCGGCAGGCAAGGAAGCGGTCAAAACCATTCTCACGCTCATAAGCAGTGGGCAGGCTGCCGAAACCGCCGCGTGAGTCGAGCCGGGAAATCGGCTTCCTCGCAGACATTGCAATCTGTTTAAGCTCCGCGTTTCGGGCAAGCCCAAGAACAGCGAGAGCCGAAACGCGCCGCGTCGCGTTCGATAAAAAGCGTCAGTGAAATTCGCGCTCGTGCAACGCCGTCAGCAGGTCGTCCTGCGTCTGGTGGCCGGCATGATAGAGGTCGATCGCGATACTGGCGATCGAAAGGCCCTGTTGGCTGCGAAGCTTGATGTTGCGCTCGGCGCACCATGTGTAAATGGCGCCGGCGAGAACGTCGACGTCGTCGTGCTGAGAGGAGAAGGCTGGCGCCATGGCAGTTACTCTTGCTTTGGTTATTCCCCGAACAGAGCGCCGCGCCCGAAAGGACGGCCAAGGTCGCTCCATCATTCCAATCTGCGCCTGATCCTTCGAAAACCTGCTCCGATCTCCGGGTTATGCGCTGACGACAGAGACTGAATTCATTTGGAAAACTTGCAAGCGCCATTATCCGGCTGCGTTAACGCAACTCGACTTTCATCCCGCTGCCGTCTCAATGCGGTACAAATTGCCCGGCGCACCATGCGAATGTGCCAAAACGGGTCGTCATGACGAAAAAGCCGGGGACGTTTCCGTGCCCCGGCTTTCGATACGGCAATTCCGGTTGCGGCTCAGCTTTCGAAGAATTCCTTCATCCTAGCAAAGAAGCCCGTCGATTCCGGATTGTTCTCCTTGGAGGAAATCTGCTCGAATTCCTGCAGCAGCTCGCGCTGGCGCTTGGTCAGCTTCTGCGGCGTCTCGATCTGGATCTGGATGTAGAGGTCGCCCGTCTGCGCCGACCGCAGCACCGGCATGCCCTTGCTCTTCAGGCGGAACTGTTTGCCGGCCTGCGTGCCCTCCGGCACGGTCACCCGCGATTTGGTGCCGTCGAGCGTTGCCACGTCGAAGGTTCCGCCGAGCGCCGCCGTCGTCATCGAGATCGGGACGGCGCAATAGAGATCGGCTCCGTCGCGCTGGTAGAATTCATGCGGCTTCACCGACAGGAAAATATAGAGGTCGCCCGCCGGTCCGCCGCGGGCCCCGGCTTCGCCCTCGCCCTGCAGGCGGATGCGCGTGCCGTCCTCGATGCCGGCAGGGATATTGACCGAGAGCGAACGTTCTTCGGTTACCCGGCCCTGGCCGTGGCACTTCTGGCAGGGATCGGGAATGATCTGGCCGCGGCCGTGGCAGGTCGGGCAGGTCCGCTCGATCGAGAAGAAGCCCTGGGCGGCGCGCACGCGCCCCGTTCCCTGGCAGGTGCCGCAGTTCTTCGGCTGCGTGCCGGGCTTGGCGCCCGACCCCGAACAGACGTCGCAGGTGATCGACGTCGGCACGCGGATCTGCGCCGTCTTGCCGGAAAAGGCCTCTTCCAGCGTGATTTCCATATTGTAGCGAAGATCGGCGCCGCGTTCGCGCCCACCCGACGAACGCTGGCGCGCCCGTCCGCCACCCATCATCTCGCCGAAAATATCCTCGAAAATGTCGGAGAAGCCACCGCCGGCAAAGCCGCCGCCACCGCCGCCCATGCCGCCATGTTCGAAGGCCGCATGGCCATAACGGTCATAGGCCGCCCGCTTCTGCGGGTCCTTGAGCATCTCGTAGGCTTCGTTGATTTCCTTGAACTTCCGTTCGGCGTCCTTGTCATCCGGATTCTTGTCCGGATGGTATTTCATCGCCAGCTTTCGGAAGGCGCTCTTCAGCTCTTTCTCGTCCGCCGACTTGGCTACACCCAGAGTTTCGTAAAAGTCCGCTTTTGCCATTAAGGATTAAACCCCGGAAATGGATTTCCGGCTGCCATGGTGAGCAGCCGGATCAGGTGTTGAAGCATTACCACGCCGCCGCGGATTACGCGGACTTCTTGCGGTCGTCGTCCTTGATTTCCTCGTAGTCGGCGTCGACGACATTGTCGCCGCCTTCCGCGGAGGCATCGGCAGCAGCGCCGCCTTCGGCCTGCTGTGCTTCATAAATCGCCTGGCCGAGCTTCATGGAAACTTCCATCAGCGTCTGGGTCTTGGCCTTGATGTCGTCAGCATCCGGTTCGGAGGCTTCCGATGCCGTCTTCAGCGCGGCGATCGCATCCGAAATCGCGGTGCGGTCGGTTTCGGAGACCTTGTCGCCGTAATCCTTCAGCGACTTTTCCGTCGAGTGGATCAGGCTTTCGGCCTGGTTCTTGGCTTCCACGGCCTCGCGGCGCTTCTTGTCTTCGGCCGCATGCGACTCGGCATCCTTGACCATCTTTTCGATGTCGGCGTCGGAGAGGCCGCCGGAGGCCTGGATGCGGATCTGCTGTTCCTTGCCGGTGCCCTTGTCCTTGGCCGAAACCTGGACGATGCCGTTGGCGTCGATGTCGAAGGTCACTTCGATCTGCGGTACGCCGCGCGGCGACGGCGGCAGGCCGACGAGGTCGAACTGGCCGAGCAGCTTGTTGTCGGCAGCCATTTCGCGCTCGCCCTGCGAAACGCGGATGGTGACGGCCTGCTGGTTGTCTTCGGCGGTCGAGAAGGTCTGGCTCTTCTTCGTCGGGATCGTCGTGTTGCGCTCGATCAGGCGGGTGAAGACGCCACCGAGCGTTTCGATGCCGAGCGACAGCGGCGTGACGTCGAGGAGCAGGACGTCCTTGACGTCGCCCTGGAGAACGCCGGCCTGGATGGCGGCGCCGAGAGCGACGACTTCATCCGGGTTGACGCCCTTGTGCGGCTCCTTGCCGAACAGCTGCTTGACGACTTCCTGCACCTTCGGCATGCGGCTCATGCCGCCGACGAGAACGACTTCGTCGATTTCGGCAGCGGTGACGCCGGCATCCTTGAGAGCTGCCTTGCAGGGCGCGATCGTGCGCTGGACGAGATCATCGACCAGGCTTTCGAGCTTGGCGCGGGTCAGCTTCAGCGTCAGGTGCTTCGGGCCGGAGGCGTCAGCGGTGATGAACGGCAGGTTGATTTCGGTCTGCTGCGAGGAGGACAGCTCGATCTTTGCCTTTTCGGCGGCTTCCTTGAGGCGCTGCAGGGCAAGCTTGTCGTTCTTCAGATCGATGCCGTTGTCCTTCTTGAATTCGGCAACGAGATATTCGACGAGGCGCATGTCGAAGTCTTCACCGCCGAGGAAGGTATCGCCGTTGGTGGACTTCACTTCGAAGACGCCGTCGCCGATCTCGAGGATCGAAATATCGAAGGTGCCGCCGCCAAGGTCGTAGACGGCGATCGTCTTGCCTTCTTTTTTGTCGAGGCCGTAGGCGAGAGCGGCAGCGGTCGGCTCGTTGATGATGCGCAACACTTCAAGGCCGGCGATCTTGCCGGCATCCTTGGTTGCCTGGCGCTGCGCGTCGTTGAAATAGGCCGGAACGGTGATGACCGCCTTCTCGACCTTTTCGCCGAGATAGGATTCGGCGGTTTCCTTCATCTTCTGAAGGATCATCGCGGAAATCTGTGCGGGCGAGTAGCCCTTGCCATTGGCTTCGACCCAGGCGTCGCCATTGTCGCCCTTGACGATGCTGAAGGGAACGAGATGCTTGTCCTTCTCGACGGTCGGATCTTCGTAGCGGCGGCCGATCAGGCGCTTGACAGCAAAGAGCGTGTTCGTCGGGTTGGTGACCGCCTGGCGCTTGGCCGGCTGGCCGACGAGGCGCTCGCCGTCATCGGAAAAAGCCACCATGGAAGGGGTCGTGCGCGCACCTTCCGCATTCTCGATGACCTTCGCGTCCTTGCCGTCCATGACTGCGACGCAGGAATTCGTCGTTCCAAGGTCGATACCAATTACTTTTGCCATGTCATTCTCTCCTTGAAGCAAGCTGTCGGAACCCCCAGAAGGCATTTCCCTGACAGCCCCTTACGGGATGGGTCTACTTAAGATTACGCAATCGTGATTGCGGTGATGCGGCGTATATAAGGAGCGGTTTTCTGGACTGCAAGGCGGGAAATCGCCCGGAATCCAGCAAAACGAATGTGTTGCCTCCAATTTTGACGGTAGCCGGGAAAGAGCTCTGCCCATAGCAGGAGGGCGGCTGATTTCCGCGCATGTTCTGCAATGGCGGGCGGCGGTTTTACGGCAGAGACATGCAACAGGCAAAGACGCTGAACATCGCAGGCGAATCGGAAAGGTCGCGATGCGTTTTGCGGATCGGGCCTGTGCCGGGCGCGCTGCAAAAATCTCACTGGCCCATGATCAGATCGAGCAGCGTCGTGCGCCGCGGCTGCACCGAAGAGGTCGTCTGCGGCGTCCCGACATCGCCGGGCGGCACGACGTTTCCATAGTCGGACCCGCCTTCGGCAATGGCTGCAGGTGGAACCGGACCGTTTCCTGACGGCGCGGTTTGCTGCCGGACGGGCGCCTGCGGATAGCGGTTGGCATTTTCGTCACCACCGAAGACACCGGAAATGATGCCGCCGATCGTCGTCGATGGCGGCGCTTCGGCCGTGACCGGCTGCCCGCCGTCCGGTGCTGCCTGCGCCATCGGCTGGCCGCTGTTTTGATCGCCGGTCAGCTGGCCGTTGCCGAAGAGCGGCGCCGGCGAAAGACCCTTGTGGGCGGCGATCATGAATTCCTTCCAGGCCTTGGCCGGCAGGCCGCCGCCGGTCACCTTCTTCATCGGCTTGCCGTCGTCATTGCCGAACCAGACGCCTGTCGTGAGGTTGCTGGTAAAGCCGACGAATAGCGCGTCGCGTGAATTCTGCGTCGTGCCGGTCTTTCCCGCCGCCTGCCAGCCGGGGATCTTGGCGCTCTTGCCGGTGCCGTTTTCGATGACGCCCATCATCATCGTATCCATTTCGGCGGCGATCTGCTCGGAGAGCACGCGCGGCGGGCTGTCATAGGTATTTTCGTAGAGAACCTTGCCGTCTGCGGTCGTCACCCGGCGGATGACGTGCGGCGTCGCCTTGTAGCCGCCGTTCATGAAGGCGGCATAGGAGGCGGTGAGTTCCATCAGCGACACTTCCGACGTGCCGAGCGCAATCGAGGCGTTCGGCTGCAGCTCGCTTTCGATGCCGAGCCGGTGGGCAAGCTTGATCACCTGGTCGGGCCCGTCATACATCACCAGCTGCGCGGCAACCGTGTTCAGCGACTTGGAAAGCGCGGTGGCAAGCGTCACTTCGCCATTGTATTTCTTCTCGTAATTCTCCGGCGTCCAGTCACCGATGCGGATCGGCGCGTCATTGAACACCGAAAAGGGCGTCAGCCCCTTTTCCAGCGCTGCGGCATAGACGAAAGGCTTGAACGAGGAGCCCGGCTGGCGTTTGGCCTTGACGGCGCGGTTGAACTGGCTCGTTGCATAGTCCCTGCCGCCGACCAGTGCCCGGATTGCGCCGGTGCCGTCGATCGAAACGAGGGCTGCCTGCGAGGCGTCGAGCTTGTCGCCTTCCTTGTCGAGCACATCGACCAGTGATTGCTCGGCCTTTTTTTCCAGTGACTTGTCGATGGTCGTATCGACGATGACGTCTTCCTTGACGTCGCCGATCAGGCCCGGCAGTTCATCCATCACCATGTCGGCGACATAATGGCCGGCACCCGACCAGTAACTCTTGGCCGAAGCCGGGGTCTGCGACATCGCGGTCTTGACCTCGGAATCGGTGATGAAACCCTGTTCGCGCATCGCCGCGAGCACGAGCTGGGCGCGCGCATTCGCAGCGTCCGCGTCGCGGGCCGGCGAAAGCCGCGACGGCGCCTTGAGCAGGCCGGCCAGCACGGCGGCCTCGCCGAGGTTCACGTCGCGCGCCGACTTGCTGAAGTAGCGGCGCGACGCCGCCTCGACGCCATAGGCGTTCGATCCGAAGAACACCCGGTTGAGATACATCGCAAGGATCTGGTCCTTGGTGTATTTCTGCTCCAGCCAGAGGGCGAGCAGTACCTCCTGCACCTTGCGCTCCAGCGTTCTCTCGGGAGAGAGGAAGAGGTTCTTGGCAAGCTGCTGCGTCAGCGTCGAGCCGCCCTGGACCATGTGGCCGGCCGTCAAATTGGTGACGATCGCCCGGCCGAGGCCGAGCGGATCGACGCCGAAATGCGAATAAAAACGCCGGTCTTCGATGGCGATGACGGCCTCGGGAATATAGGGCGACATGTTTTCGAGCGATAGCGCCTCACCGCCGGTGGCGCCGCGATTGGCGATGACGCTGCCGTCGACGGCGGTGATCTTGACGTTCGGCGGCCGCTCGGGAATCGCCCATGTGCTGGCGCTCGGCATGCGCGAACCATAATAGACCACAAGCCCGGCAACGCCGATGCCGGCCCAGATGAAAAGCACGACGCACCAATAGACCACACGGCGCATAAAGCCGAAAAAGCCGCCGCCTTCACGCTCTCGCGGCTCGCGCCGCCGCTGGCGGGCGGCCCGCTGCGCTGGGGGCCTGGAACCGCCGCGCCGCGCCGATCTGCTGCCGACGACGCGGTCATCGGCATCGAGCGAAAATTCGTCGTCGTCGCGGGCCGGACGGCCGCTGAAGGACGGTTCTATTCTGTCGCTTGATCTGCCTCTGCCTGCCATCGTCGACCGGTCGCATCCCCTGTTCGATCGCGAAGCCCGCTTCGCATAACGGCGCCCCTGCAGCGCCGCGTGTCCTTCCGGACGCGCAAAGAACGCTGTAGCACTTTGAAGGGCTGCGTGATTTTGCCTTCAACCGATTCCGGTTCAAGCAACGACGCAGCGGGCGACGCGATCATCCGGTTGAACTGTAATTGCGGCGATTTAACGGGATGTTAAAGGGCGGCAAACGACGGCGCCGCGCTGCCTCGCGTTAAATCGTCTCTTCAATATTGGCGGGCTTCGTAATCGTCGGGCGTTTCCGGATCCTGCTTATATTCCCACTCGCCCAGATGAAAGCGGCGCCAGATCTGGCCTGAAGGGTTGAGGCTTGCCCCATCAGTCAGGCGGACAGGAAGGATGGGGTTGTATTTATGCCAGAGGGTAACGTCCGTGGCGGTCGCCCGAGGTCCGAACAGCCCGAAGAAAGCCAGGTGGTCTTGCGTCATCAGGGTTCCAGCCTCGAACGGATCAAGATCGATCCGCAATACCGCAAATTGCTATAAGCAACCCGGCAAAACAAGAGCGACACGCTGCACTCACAGCAAATTGTCGGTGACCTCGCGCGGACCAAGGCTTCCCGCCGCTGCCCTTCGTTACGCCCGCTGAGGCCGGGAGATCGGGCCCGTTGCGGATCGCCCTTCGCGGCCACCTGCGGGAGCAGAGACACGTTGCATCGATCAAATGCGATTTCTGATTTAAGGAATTATGCGCGGGGCGGAACCAATAGGCTCGACGATTGTTTATTGAGAAGCGGGACACCCCCTCACGTCCCGCCCTATGATCGGCCGTCTCCCCTCAACGCGCGCCGATCGACATCAGGCCCGGTGCATCCCCCCAAGGAGCGCCGGGCTTTTTCTGGCACTGCTGTCGCATTGAACCCGTCCATGCAGAAAGGGCGGCATTGCTGCCGCCCTCGATATTTCAGTTGTCGCAGGACGGATCGCCCGGGCGGCAGACAAAGGGCGAAGCCCTGGGATCCGGGCGGTTGTAGGTATCGGCCTTCCCGCCCCTGAACTGCGGCAGATCACGGAAATTCGAACTCCTGTTGTCGTCATCCCTGCGGACCTCTCTGCGGCGTTCCTCCCTGCGGACGTCGTCGCGCCGGTCCCGGTCACGATCCCGGTATTCGCGGACCTGGTAATCCCGATCCCGATATTCGCGCGGCCGGTAATCCCGATCCCGGTAGTCGCGGTCGCGGTAATAGTAGTCCGGGCCGCGGCTCCAGCGGTCACGCTCGCGATAGAAATCGCGGCCGCGGTAGTAGCGGTCCCAATAATTGCCGACGCTGAAGGTAACCATCGGAATGCCCAGCGGACGGTAATATTGCGGACCGACATAGACACGGCGTTGCTGGTAGACGGCCTGCACATACTGGCCGGAAACCCAGCCGCGGCCGCCGTAGAATTCGACGTCGCACCAGTTGACGTTGGAAAGACATCCGCGGATTTCGACGGAAGAGCCAGCGGGGATGACTGCGACGGCGGGATAGCGCGTGCTTGGTCCCGCACGCATGTTGACATTCGCCGTCGAGTAACCCTCGGCGGCCTGTGCTATTGCCGGAGCCAGCACAAACAGCGCGGCCGCGGCGATCTTGACGATGAGGTTTTTCACGCTTCTCACTCCTGGTTGGCGTGTTTTCAGCAGCGCTTGGCTGCGTTTCCTTGAGGCATATGCCATATGCGCAAAGATAGAGCGATCGCCGGCATTTGTTAGGGCGTCGCCATTTTCCTTGTCTTTCAAAGGTTTATACCGAGGTCGCGATGAACGCAGCTTGAACGAGGGGGATTTTGTGATGCGATGTGGCGTTCTCGATGCCGCAGACGCTTGTGCAAGTGTCGTTAACCGCTCGTTAACCTTTCGAAGGCAGTCTCCTTGCAATACCGCCTTCTCCTTGACCACGGATGAACTGGCACTGAGACGTGCGGATGACGAAAGGCCGGTTTGAACCGGCCTTTTTGTTGTCGCGATTTTTCGTGCAGCGTGGGACGCGCCAGCCTCTCTCAGGCGGCAAGGGCCTGAAGAATCCGCACCCAGGAGCGGATGCCCTTGTGATAGGAGACAAGCTCGTATTTTTCGTTCGGCGAATGGATGCGGTCGTCGCTGAGGCCGAAGCCGACGAGCAGCGATTCCATGCCGAGCATCTTCTGGAAGTCGCCGACGATCGGGATCGAGCCGCCCATGCCGATGACGATGGCGGGTTTCGGCCATTCGTCGGAAAGCGCCGTCTTTGCCTTGGTCAGCAGAGGCGAGTCATAGGAGAGATGAATCGCCGGCGAGCCGCCATGCGGATGGAATTCGACCGAGCAGTCGGCCGGAATTTTCGACCTGACATAGCTGCGGAAAGCCTCGCGGATGGCGGTCGGATCCTGGGTGCCGACGAGCCGGAACGAAACCTTCGCCGAGGCCTTGGCGGCGATCACCGTCTTGAAGCCTTCGCCGGTATATCCGCCCCAGATGCCGTTGACTTCGGCGGTCGGCCGCGCCCAGGTCAGTTCCAGCACCGAGCGGCCCTTCTCGCCGGAGGGAATGGACAGGCCGACTTCGCCGAGGAATTTTTCCGCGCTCTTGCCGAGCGTTTCCCATGACGCCTTGATGTTGTCGGGCGTCTCCTCGACGCCGTCATAGAAACCATCGAGCGTGATGCGGCCGGTCTCGTCGTGCAGGCCGGCAAGCGTCTCGACGAGAATATGGATCGGATTTGCCGCCGCGCCGCCGAACAGACCGGAATGCAGATCGCGGTCGGCGGCGGTGACGACCACCTCCTCGCCGACGAGGCCGCGCAGCGCCGCGGCGATGGCCGGCGTGTCGCGGTCCCACATGCCGGTATCGCAGACAAGCGCATAATCGGCCTTCAGCTCGGCGGCATTGGCTTCGAGGAAAGGTTTCAGCGACGGCGAGCCCGATTCTTCCTCGCCCTCGAACAGAATGGTGATGCGGCAGGGAAGCGCGCCGTTGATTTCCTTATAGGCGCGGCAGGCTTCGACGAAGGTCATCAGCTGGCCCTTGTCGTCCGATGTGCCGCGGCCGGTCAGGATCTTGCGGCCCTCGCCGATATCCTTGATCGACGGCTCGAACGGATCGTTTTCCCAGAGCTCGATCGGATCGACCGGCTGCACGTCGTAATGGCCGTAGAACAGAACATGCGGCGCATCGGCGGAGGCCCCGGCATGGTGGGCGACCACCATCGGATGGCCGGGCGTGTCACGCACCGAAGCGGAAAAGCCGATTCCCTGGAGATAGGCGACCAGCCATTCGGCGGCCTTCCGGCATTCCGCCTTGAAGGCGGGATCGGTGGAAATCGACTGGATGCGCAGAAGCTCGAACAGCTTTTCGAGACTCGAGGAAAGGTTCTGATCCGCGCGTGCAAGCACCTGTTGTACATCCGTCATTTTCGACTCCCTTTTGAAATTCGGCCGGACGATAGACCAAACCAGCAGGGCAGGCGAGGCGGAAAAAGCAAAACTGGGGGTGGCGAAAGTGACCAGATCTGGCCCCGCGTCGGGAAGATTTGTGAGATAGTATAGAAGAACATCCTAATTCAATTTACAGTTATTTAGTACAACCAAATTAGCTTGACCGAATTCAGCTGTACGAGGGGCGAGATGTTTTCGGTCATTACTTGTATTCGCGACAATCACGATTGGCGGCTGGTGCTCGCGGCGGCCGTGGTCTGCCTGATCGGCGCAATGGCAGCGATGCTGCCGCTTTCGCGCGCGCAGGAATGCGATGCCGGACGCCGCAAGCTTTGGATCGGCGCGTCGGCTTTCGCCTTCGGCACCGGCGTATGGGCAACCCATTTCATCGCGATGCTGGCCTATGACGGCGGCATGCCGATCACCTACCAGCTGGGCCTGACGGCGCTTTCCTTCCTCTTGTCGGTGGTCGGCTCGTGGGCGGCAATCCTCGTCGCTTCGCAGGGCCGGGGCAGGTTTTCGTGCATCCAAGGCGGCGTTCTGATGGCGCTCGGCATCGCCACGATGCACCTGACCGGCATGCAGGCGATCGAGACGCAGGCGGTTATCCTCTACGATCCGTACATGACGTTGAGTGCGGTACTCGCGGGGGTGCTGTTGTCGAGCATCGCCTTCCACGCCTTCTTCCACTTGAAGGGACTGAGACGGCTCCTCGCCTCGTCGGTCACCTTCGTCCTTGCAATCTGCGCACTCCACTTCATTTCGATGGCCAGCATCACACTCGTGCCGGATCCCGGCAAAGAGGTTCCGGCAACGGTGCTGGATACCAGCCTGCTGGCCGCGATCGTCGTGGTGGCGGCCACGGCTCTCATTCTGATCGCAATTGCCGTGGTCTTCATCGAAAGCCACCTGACGGATCTGAGGGGACTCGCAAATGCGTCGCAGGAAGGATTGCTGATCCTGCGGGAAGGCAGGATTATCGATGCCAACGAACGCTTTCAGGGGCTTTCCGGCTGGAAGCTTGCCGATCTCCTGGGCAAGGCGCCCTCCATTGTCTTAACCCAGGGACAGAACAGGCCGGGCGACACGCTGCTCAACACCAGGAACGGCAGGGAGATCGCCGTCGAAGTGAACACCAGCAGGATCGTCTATCGCGGGCACAACTGCGACGTGCTGGCGGTGCGCGATCTCACCGAGCGCAGGCAGGCCGAGGAGATGATCGAGCACCTCGCCCACCACGATGTTCTCACCGACCTTCCAAATCGGTCGTTGTTCGACAAGCGCATCCGCCAGGCGCTGCAGATGGCCAAGGGAAAGAACAGCGAGGTCGCCCTCTTCTATATCGATCTCGATCGCTTCAAGACCGTCAACGATATTTTCGGCCACGCCGAGGGCGACCGCATTCTTTGCAAAGTCGCCTCGATCCTGCGTCGCGTGGCCGATGAACGCGATACCATCGCCCGTCTCGGCGGCGATGAATTTGCCATCATTCAGTCCGCCGGACAGCAACCGGCGGCCGCGCAGAAGCTCGCAGCCGCGATCCTCGACGAATTCGCCGCCGAGATGGATATGGCGCGCGACCCGACCGCCGTCGGCGTCAGCCTCGGCATCGCTCTTTATCCGACCGACGGAAGCGATGCAGACGAGATCTGCAACAACGCCGATATCGCCCTCTATCGGGTCAAGCACGGCGGCCGCGGCAAGGCCTGTTTCTTCAATGCGGAAATGGACGAGGCCACGCGAGCCCGCCGCCAGATCGAAAGCGAACTGCGCCACGCTATCACCCGCAATCAGATCCATGTCAGCTATCAGCCGGTTCTCGATGCACAGAGCGGCGAGATCAGCGGTTACGAGGCCTTGATGCGCTGGAACCGGCCGGGCCACGGCCTGAGCGAGCCGGATATCTTCATTCCGATCGCCGAGGAAAGCGGGTCGATCGTCCAGCTCGGTGAGTGGGTGCTGCAGCAGGCCTGCAAGGAGGCCGCGCGCTGGCCGCATCCGCTGAGGATCGCCGTCAACGTTTCGCCGGTGCAGTTCATGCTGCCAAACCTCTGCGAGCGGATCGAGGCGATCCTCAAGGAAACGGGACTTGCGCCCGGCCGGCTGGAAATCGAGATCACCGAGGCCGCTCTCATCCGTGATCGCGACCGGGTGATGGCCACGCTGCAGCGTCTGCGCAGTCTGGGTGTTCACATCGTCATGGACGACTTCGGCACCGGTTTTTCCTCGCTCTCCAACCTGCGAACCTTTCCTTTCGACAAGATCAAGGTCGACCGCAGCTTCACCGGAATGCTGGACCATGACGCGGCGGCGCGTTCGATCGTGCGCGCAATCATCGGCCTCGGTCACAGTCTCGGCATGCCTGTCGTGACGGAGGGCGTCGAAACCGAGACGCAGCGCCAGATCGTCGTCGAAGAAGGCTGTGCGCAGGTACAGGGGTTTTTGCTCGGCAGACCGGATGTCGAGCCGAGCATGAAGCTCGCTGCCCGCGAAAGCCTCCTGTCCTCGACAGCCCGAACGGACGATCTGTCGATAGCGGGGCGGCGACCCATCCGTCTTGCCGGCGAGTAATGCCGGTCAGAGCGCCTTGGCGTTTTCCAGCAGCCGGCGGATATATTCGAGCGTCAGCTCGCGCTCGAAAGTCCGAAAGCCCTTGAACAGCGCGAGGTCGGCCTCGCGCGCGCTTTCGATCGCCTCGTCTTCCATGGCACGCGCCTTCGGCGTCAGGAAGATCAGCTGCGCCCGCTTGTCGGATGGATGCGGCCGGCGTTCGATCAGCCCGTCGCGGACCATGCGCGACAGCGTATTGGCCATGGTCGCCTGCTCGATATCGACCCGCTCCAGCAGCTGTTTCTGGGTCAGGCCGTCTTCGCCCCAGAGTTCCAGCAGAATGGGAAACTGACCGGGGGAAAAACCGAGCCCGACCGCGCGCCGGTGCAGCGAGCGGGCAAAACCCTTCGCCAGCTGGCTGGCAAGGTAAGCTCCCGAATCCATGCGGTTAAATCCCATGATTGCAAGTTAGGCTCAAAACCATGCCGGAGACAATGCAGCAAATCGCATAGGACGCTCCAAAAAAACGCAAGCTCCGCCCATCGTTTCGAGGGGCGGAAAAACAAAAGTCGCCATGACCTGGAGGTTGGCCATGGCGACCTTAAAATGGGGACAAAGGCCCGGAGAGGGGGATAAGGCCTTTGTCCAAGCCTGATGCGGCGGGGGACAAGCCGGTAATCAGACCCGCGGCGCGATCAAGCGCCGGTGACATGGATTTGGAACTGCGAATGTGGTTTTTCAAGGGTCACGCCACGTTACAAATCGGTAACAGTTTGGTGAGCAGGAATCCCTTCTGCATATTTCCTTGAACCCGACCCATAATCGCTTGGCGCGCCGAACTTTATATGGACCTCGTTCCGTGCCCGCGCTATCCATGCACGCATGAAAAAAGGCGATCACCTCTTCCTAGTCGACGGTTCCGGTTTCATCTTCCGGGCGTTTCATGCATTGCCGCCGCTGACGCGCAAAACGGACGGCCTGCCGGTCGGCGCCGTTTCCGGTTTCTGCAACATGCTGTGGAAACTTTTGAGGGATGCGCGCAATACCGATGTCGGGGTGACGCCGACGCATCTTGCCGTCATCTTCGATTATTCCGCCAAGACGTTCCGCAAGGATCTCTACGACGCCTACAAGGCGAACCGTTCGGCACCGCCCGAAGAGCTCATCCCGCAATTCGGGCTCATCCGCGAGGCAACCCGCGCCTTCAACCTGCCCTGCATCGAAACCGAAGGCTTCGAAGCCGACGACATCATCGCCACCTATGCCCGTCAGGCCGAAGCGACGGGGGCCGATGTCACCATCGTCTCCTCCGACAAGGATCTGATGCAGCTCGTCACAGCAAATGTCCACATGTATGACAGCATGAAGGACAAGCAGATCGGCATTCCCGATGTCGTCGAGAAATGGGGCGTGCCGCCGGAAAAGATGATCGACCTGCAGGCGATGACCGGCGATTCCGTCGACAATGTGCCCGGCATTCCCGGCATCGGCCCGAAAACCGCCGCCCAGCTGCTTGAGGAATACGGCGATCTCGACACGCTGCTCGAACGCGCCACCGAGATCAAGCAGGTCAAGCGCCGCGAGACGATCCTTGCCAATATCGAGATGGCCAAGCTCTCGCGCGAACTCGTGCGGCTGCGCACCGACGTGCCGCTCGATCTCGATCTCGACGCGCTGGTGCTGGAGCCGCAGAACGGTCCGAAGCTGATCGGCTTTCTCAAGACGATGGAATTCACGACGCTGACGCGACGGGTCGCCGAAGTCTGCGATTGTGATGCAAGCGCCATCGAACCGGCGGCCGTCCGCATCGAATGGGGTGATGCCGCCCATGGTCCCGATCTCGATGCGGCCGAGCCGGCACCGGTCGCCGGCGGCGTCCCTGACGTCTCGGGGCCATCCGTGCCCGTGCCGCCGCGTGCGAAGGCTGGCGTCGAAGGCGCCTTTTCACCCGCCGATCTTGCCAAGGCGCGGGCCGAGGCCTTCGCAACGCTGCCCTTCGATCATTCCACCTATGTGACGATCCGCGATCTGGCGACGCTCGACCGATGGATCGCCGATGCGCGCGACACCGGCCTCGTGGCCTTCGATACCGAGACGACGTCGCTCGATGCCATGCAGGCCGAGCTTGTCGGCTTCTCGATGGCGATCGCCGACAATGTCGCCGACCCCACCGGCACGAAGATCCGCGCCGCCTATGTGCCGCTTGCCCACAAGAACGGCGTCGGCGATCTGCTCGGCGGCGGCCTTGCCGAAAATCAGGTCCCGATGCGCGATGCCCTGCCGCGGCTGAAGGCGCTGCTGGAGGACGCTGCGGTTCTCAAGGTCGCCCAGAACCTGAAATACGACTATCTGCTGATGAAGCGTTATGGCATCGAGACGAAGAGTTTCGACGACACGATGCTGATCTCCTACGTGCTCGACGCCGGCACCGGCGCCCATGGCATGGACCCGCTCTCGGAAAAATTCCTCGGCCATACGCCGATCCCCTACAAGGACGTGGCCGGCAGCGGCAGGGCGAACGTGACCTTCGATCTGGTCGATATCGACCGCGCCACCCATTATGCCGCCGAAGACGCCGACGTGACGCTGCGCCTCTGGCTGGTGCTGAAGCCGCGGCTGGCGGCAGCCGGACTGACTAGCGTTTATGAACGGTTGGAGCGGCCGCTATTGCCGGTGCTGGCGCGCATGGAGGCGCGCGGCATCACCGTCGACCGGCAGATCCTGTCGCGCCTGTCCGGTGAACTGGCCCAGGGTGCGGCGCGGCTGGAGGACGAGATCTACACGCTGGCCGGCGAGCGTTTCAATATCGGCTCGCCGAAGCAGCTCGGCGATATCCTGTTCGGCAAGATGGGTCTTGCCGGCGGCAGCAAGACGAAGACCGGGCAATGGTCGACCTCCGCCTCGGTGCTCGAGGATCTCGCCGCCGCCGGTTTCGAGCTGCCGCGCAAGATCGTCGACTGGCGCCAGCTCACCAAGCTGAAATCGACCTACACCGATGCGCTTCCCGGCTATGTGCATCCGGAGACAAAGCGGGTCCACACCTCCTACTCGCTGGCCTCGACGACGACCGGTCGGCTGTCTTCCTCCGAGCCGAACCTGCAGAACATTCCGGTGCGCACCGCCGAAGGCCGCAAGATCCGCACCGCCTTCATCTCGACACCGGGCCACAAGCTGATTTCCGCCGATTACAGCCAGATCGAACTGCGCGTGCTTGCCCACGTGGCCGAGATCCCGCAGCTGACCAAGGCCTTCGAGGATGGCGTCGATATTCACGCGATGACGGCGTCGGAAATGTTCGGCGTGCCGGTCGAAGGCATGCCGGGCGAGGTGCGCCGCCGCGCCAAGGCGATCAATTTCGGCATCATCTACGGCATCTCGGCCTTCGGGCTCGCCAATCAGCTTTCGATCGAGCGGTCGGAAGCCGGCGACTATATCAAGAAATATTTCGAGCGTTTCCCCGGCATCCGCGACTATATGGAAAGCCGCAAGGCCATGGCGCGCGACAAGGGTTATGTCGAGACGATCTTCGGCCGGCGAATCAACTATCCCGAAATCCGCTCGTCCAATCCGTCGGTGCGCGCCTTCAACGAGCGGGCCGCGATCAACGCGCCGATCCAGGGCTCGGCCGCCGACGTCATCCGCCGGGCGATGATCAAGATGGAGCCGGCGCTTGTTGAAGCCGGTCTTGCCGAGCGTGTCCGCATGCTCTTGCAGGTGCACGACGAACTCATCTTCGAAGTCGAGGATGAGGATGTCGAAAAGGCGATGCCGATCATCGTCTCGGTCATGGAAAACGCCACCATGCCGGCGCTCGAAATGCGCGTGCCGCTGCGCGTCGATGCCCGCGCCGCCACCAATTGGGATGAGGCGCATTAAGCGCCTCCCCAAAACGGAAAAGATTTTTCCGTTTCCCGCAACTCGTTGAAATAGCGACGGTTTGCCTCTGGGAGCTGTATCGGAACGATCCGGCTGGAAGGAACTTATTAACCTTCCTTTTCTATCCCGGTAGGGTCGTAATTTGTTAGGCATGAGTGAGTAGCGGACGCATGCGTTTTCCCAGAACCAATTTGACGGATGCCGCAGATTTTTCCAGCGGGCTTGAAACGGAGCTTGCGGAGGAAAATCCCGGTGAAAAGCCGGCGGCGCCGATCTGGCAGAGCAACTTTTCGCTCGCGCCGAATGTTCGCTTCACGCGCACCCCGGAAACGCTGATCAGCCGGCGCCGTCCGCCGAACGAGCCCGTTCGCGACGAACCGCAGCTCGAACAGCAGGCGATCCGGATCGAACCGGTCGCCGTCGATGTGCCGTTCGACATCTATCTGCCGGAGCCGAGCGAGCTTGCCGCAGCGCCGGCTGCGATGGTCGAGATGCCGCAGCCGCCGGCCGCCGGCCGGGCGGAGGCGCCTGCCTTGCGCGCTGCTTCCGAACTGTCTTCGATTTCCGATTTCGCCTTCTGGGAAGTCATGGCCTTCGAAGAGGGCGAGCCGGTCCGCACACCCTCGATCGTTGTCCCGAAGATCGAGACCACGCCCGAATCAATCACGGCCCTGTTCCGTGTCATGGAATGGCGTCCGGGCGCGCCGAAACCGGCTTCCGCCGCATCGCGCCCGATCCAGCCGGCGGCCGCAACCCCCGCATCGCGAGCTCCGCGGCCGCCGGCCGCGATCTCCCTGGAAAAGCCGGTGCGTGCTGCGGAGCCGATTGTGCTGGCGCCGAGAAGCGTGCCCCAGGCATCCCAGACCGCGCCAATGCCCCAGGCAACACCGTTGCCCCAGGCAGCGCCGGCGCCTCGGTCGACGCCTCCAGTCGCCGCCGTCCTGCCGTCGCCGCGCCTGATGGCAAGACCGGAAAAGGTCGATGCGTCAGGCTATGAGTTCCCGCCGCGCGCCCTGTTGCAGGAGCCGCCGGAACGGCTTGGCGAGATCATGTCACAGGAGACGCTGGAGCAGAATGCCGGTCTTCTGGAAAGCGTGCTCGAGGATTTCGGCGTCAAGGGCGAGATCATTCATGTCCGCCCCGGCCCCGTCGTCACCCTCTATGAATTCGAGCCGGCGCCCGGCGTGAAGTCATCGCGCGTCATCGGCCTTGCCGACGATATCGCCCGCTCGATGTCGGCGCTTTCGGCCCGCGTCGCCGTCGTTCCCGGCCGCAACGTCATCGGCATCGAACTGCCGAATGTCACCCGTGAAACCGTCTATTTTCGCGAGATGATCGAGAGCCAGGATTTCGACAAGAGCGGCTATAAGCTGGCGCTCGGCCTCGGCAAGACCATTGGCGGCGAGCCTGTCATCGCCGAGCTTGCGAAGATGCCGCATCTGCTCGTCGCCGGCACCACCGGCTCGGGCAAGTCGGTCGCCATCAACACGATGATCCTGTCGCTGCTCTACCGCATGACGCCGGAACAGTGCCGGCTGATCATGGTCGACCCGAAGATGCTCGAACTCTCGGTCTATGACGGCATCCCGCATCTGCTGACGCCCGTCGTCACCGACCCGAAGAAGGCGGTCATGGCGCTGAAATGGGCGGTGCGCGAGATGGAGGAGCGTTATCGCAAGATGTCGCGCCTCGGCGTGCGCAACATCGACGGTTATAATGGCCGCGTCTCCCAGGCGCGCGAAAAGGGCGAGACCATCCATATCATGGTCCAGACCGGCTTCGACAGGGGAACCGGTGCGCCGGTCGAGGAGCAGCAGGAGCTGGATCTCGCGCCGATGCCCTATATCGTCGTCATTGTCGACGAAATGGCCGACCTGATGATGGTCGCCGGCAAGGAGATCGAAGGCGCGATCCAGCGTCTGGCGCAGATGGCGCGTGCGGCCGGCATTCATCTGATCATGGCGACGCAGCGCCCGTCGGTCGATGTCATCACCGGCACGATCAAGGCGAACTTCCCGACCCGCATCTCCTTCCAGGTCACCTCGAAGATCGACAGCCGCACCATTCTCGGCGAACAGGGCGCCGAGCAGCTGCTCGGCCAGGGCGACATGCTGCACATGCAGGGCGGCGGCAGGATTGCCCGCGTGCACGGTCCCTTCGTTTCGGATGCCGAGGTCGAAAAGGTCGTTGCTCATCTGAAGACCCAGGGGCGCCCCGAATATCTCGACACCGTTACCGCCGACGAAGAGGAAGAGCCGGAAGAGGAAGAGGCCAGCGCCGTGTTCGACAAGAGCGCCATGGCCTCCGAGGATGGCAACGAGCTCTACGAGCAGGCAGTCAAGGTCGTCATGCGCGACAAGAAGTGCTCGACCTCCTACATCCAGCGCCGCCTCGGCATCGGCTATAACCGCGCCGCCTCATTGGTCGAACGCATGGAAAAGGAAGGCCTCGTCGGCCCGGCCAATCACGTCGGCAAGCGCGAGATCGTATCGGGACGAGGCGACAGCGACTGATCGGGGACGGCCGGAGCGCCGCAGCCGCTTCGGTCTCACGTTCTCAACGTGGCCAATCGTATCGTCTCGTTGACAAAGGCCGATTTCCCGCCGGTATAAAAATCCCAGTCGCCGTCCGCCTCCGCGGCCAGCCGGCGTTTGAGATCGGCATAAGCTTCGGCCCTGTCGGTATGATCCCTGAGATAGTCGCGAAACAGGATGCGCTGCCGATGCGCGAGGTTGGCGGGGTCGCAAAGATAGAGCTTGAAGCCATAGGCTTGGTGATCTCGAGTGAAGGCCCAGCGTTTCTCTCCCAAGTCGCCGTGGAAGACAAAATCGGCAGCGCGCAGGATGTCGATAGCCGCCGGCAGAACGTCGTCTGAGATGGTGACGACATCGAGGTCGATCTTCGGCTTGGCCGCCAGGCCAGGCACCGACGTGCTACCGATATGGTCGATGGACAGCACGACATCGCCGAGCAGGACGGAGATCTCGGCGCTGATTTCGGCAAAGCGCTGCGGCCAGGATGGGTCGTAATCGACGACTTTGATGGCGCGCATCCTGCCTCTCTGTTGCGGTCAATGCACCTCGGTGAGCAGCCCGTCGAGGATCGCGACCATCTTCTGCTTGGCCTCTTCGAGCGAGCCGCTATTGTCGAGCTCCGTCACGTCGTAGTCGCCGCGCACCGTCAGCGGCCCGCGGGCGAGTCTCGCCATGATATCCTCATGCGTCTCGCGCCCGCGCGCCTCCAGCCGGCTGGCAAGCACTTCGGGGCGGGCGGTGACGTTGATCACCTTGAGCCGCGGAAAAGCGGCGTGGAAACGGTGAAGCGCCGAACGCGAACCATTGGCGACGACGACATGGCCGCGGGACAGTGCCACCGAGACCTCGGCCGGAATACCGTATTTCAGGCCGTGCGCCTCCCACCAGACGGCGAAGGAGCCCGACTGTTCCATCGCCGTAAAGCCTTGGAGGGAGACGGAAAGATGGTCTTCGCCGCCGGCGTCGCGGTGGCGGGTGATGACGCGGCGGGTGAAGTGAATGTCGGCGCGGCCGGCGAAATGTCGGGCGGCAAGGTTCATCAGCGTGTCCTTGCCGGCGCCGCTCGGCCCAACGACGACGACCATGATGCCGCGCTCGGCTCCGGCTCCGGGATGGGGTTCGTGCGGCGTCATGCGACACGGCGTCCCTGGCGCCAGACGGAGCGTGTCACCGGCACGCCATGCGAGCGGTGGACGCGGACGAGATCGGCACGCAGCCCGGTTGCGATCCGGCCGCGATCGTCGAGGCTGACGGTGCGGGCGGGCGTCGACGTCACCATCGCGATCGCCTTCGGCAGCGTGATGCTCTCGACCTCGTCGGCGAGGATGAAGGGCGCATGCAGCAGGCTGAGCGGCACGTAATCGGAGGACAGCACGTCGAGCACGCCCATCTCGGCGAGGTCGCGGGCGGCGATATTGCCGGAATGGGATTTGCCGCGCACGATGTTCGGCGCCCCCATCAGCACGCTCATGCCGTGCTCATGCGAGGCTCGGGCCGCATCGAAGCTGGTCGGGAATTCGGCAAGCCGCACGCCGTTGTCGATCGCCTCGTCGACATGGGCGAGTGTGGCGTCGTCATGGCTTGCGACCGTGATGCCACGCTCGGCGCAGACCTTGGCGATGGCGTTGCGGTGCGGCGTCGAATTGCGCGCCGATTCCGCCTGGCGCTTGGCGACGAAACGGGCGAAGACCTCGTCGCTCAAGCCCCGCTTCTTCTGGTAGTAGAAAATGTACTGATCCATCGTCTGGAACTGCCGCTGGCCGGGCGCATGATCCATCAGCGAGACGAGCCGCACATGCGGATCGTTTTCGAAATCGGCGAAATGTTCGAGCACATTGTCGGCCGAAACCTCGCAGCGCAGATGGAGCAAGTGTTCGGCGCGCAGCCGCCCTTCCTTCTCCGCCGACTGGATGGCATCGGCCATCTCGCGCATCTCGCCATGTTCGAAACCGCCGTCCTCATCCGCGCCCATGCGCAGGCAGTCGAAGACCGTGGTGATACCCGATGTGACGATCTGGGCGTCATGCGCCTGGACCGCCGCCGTCTTGTTCCAGCGGATGCCGGGACGCGGCTGATAATGGCCTTCGAGATGGTCGGTGTGCAGCTCGACGAGGCCGGGAATGATGAAGTCGCCTTCGAAATCTTCGCCGGCTACCGAATTGCCTTCGGAGATGTCGGCGATCTTGCCATCACGAATGAGCATCGAGCCGAGGAGGATATCGTCCTCGAGAACGATGCGGGCGTTGGAAAACACGGTCTCTTTGCTCATAAGCCTTTGATCTTTCAGCGTTTGGCGCCGGAAAGCGGCAGCCAGGAATGAACTTTGAACGGGGCGCCGCGCGTCTCCTCGGTGAAGACGGCAAGGCCGGAAATCGAGAGCGGCCGGCCGGTGAAACCGGCAAAACGCTCGGCCAGGATCGCTTTCATCACTGCGGCGCGCGTCTCCGGTACCTGGCCGCTCAGCGTCATGTGAAAGCCGAAATCCTCCATGACGTAAGGATAACCCCAGCGATGCAGATTGGCGCGCTGGCTGTCGCTGAGCTTCTCCGGATTGCGTCTGTTGGTGTCGGCCTCGGAGAGTGCGGCGCGAAACGGCTCGAAGGATTTTACCACCTTCGCGGCGAAATCCTGAAGCGGTTGATGAAGAGAACCGGGAACAAGGGCAAAAAAACGGCCGAGTTGGCCAAGCACAAGCTCGGGAATCTCGAAGGCCGGCGTACTGGCGGCAAATTCCTCCACAACTGCCATGAGATCCTTCTCGGTGACGGAGGCGGCAAGTGAAAACGGCGCCTTGATCGTGGCGTGAAAACCGTAGCGTCGCGGGTCGGCGGTCAGCTCGAACTGCTCTGCCGCACTGAGCGTCTCATGCTCCGGCGCAGGATAGGCCTCGCCGGTGAATGCATCGCGGCCGAGCCAGCGCGAGGCGGCGCCGGTCAGGGGATCATCCTTCGGCGGCGAGAAATAGAGAGCGTAGCGCAAGGCATTTATCCTGGGGATCGTCGAGACGGGGGAGCGCAATGTGCAGTGATTTGGCGGCCAACCGCAAGCAGGCTCCCGGCTAAAAGATTTCGGTGACAGAATGATGATGGCGGCAGCTTGTCAGTGGTTCTTTTTCCCCATCACGCGCGAGCGCAGCGCATTCGAGAGGTTGTCGAAGGCGAAGACGACCAGGAGTATCAGAAGCACCATGTAGGCGACTTTGTCCCAGTCCGAGTTGGTCTTCATGGATTCCAGCAATTTCAGGCCAATGCCGCCCGCACCGACGGCGCCGATGACGGTTGCCGAACGGGTATTCGACTCCCAGAAATAAAGTGACTGCGAGATGAAGACCGGCAGGACTTGTGGAACGACGCCGAAACGTTGAACGGCAACTGGCGCTGCACCCACCGACTTGACGCCCTCACGCTGCTTGTCGTCGATGTTCTCGAGGGCTTCGGCGTAGACTTTTCCGAGCGCGCCCGTATCGGTGAAGAAAATCGCCGCGATCCCGGGAAGCGGCCCCGGGCCGAAGGCACGGGTGAAGAACAACGCCCAGATCAGCATATCGATCGACCGCAGGAAATCGAAGAGCCGCTTCGTGGCCCAGTTCACGGCGCGGTTGCGCATGATGTTGCGTGCGGCGATGAAGGCGAGCGGAAAAGCAACCAGGGTGCCGAATAATGTGCCGACGAAGGCCATGACGAGTGTCTGCATCAGTTTCGACAGGATGTCGCCGTGTTGCCAGCTCGCATTGTTGAGGAAGTTGTCTAACGCCAGCGACACGTTGGATTGATTTGCATCGAGCCGTGCGCCGGAGAACATCAGGTCGACGACCTCGGGCAGGCTGCGGCCCCAGAAGGGCGATTGCGTATCGAAGAAGAAGTTCGCCCAGCCGAGAAAGCGGCGCTGTACGTAGACCTGGCTGGTGCGGATTTCTGCCTGTCCGGAAAAACCGTAATAGACATTCACCTTGTTGTCGTCCTGCTGCATCTGGACCGGCGCATCGGCAGGCAAAGAGGCACGGTCGCGGGTGATGGTGACGGGATAGAGCTTGCCGTCGATATAGACGTCCACGCGGCTTGGGCTCACTTCCAGGCGGTCACCGTCGCTACCGAAGGTGACAGTGTATCTGTGCCCATCGGCACTGGGCTTCAGCCAGTCGATCTCAGCGCCTTCGGGATACTGGCGACGGCTTGTCCATTGTGGGACGACCTGATCGTTCTGGAAACGCAGGCGCGGCTGGGCACGCCAGGAATACCAGTCCTGAACATAGATCGCTGCGCGATCCCAGTTGCCGTTTACGAAAGTCGGAATGACGTTGAAGAAGGCGAAGCAGAAGGCAAGGTAGACGAGGACTGCCGCAGAGATGAGGAGAAGGCCCCATCGCTGCATGAAGCTGCGATGGAAGACGTCCGGATAGGCGGCCAGCAGGCGGTTACGTTCGACAGCGTTCATGGTCAGAGCAGAGGACATCACGCCGCTCCCCGGCCAAATTCGAAAGACTGCCGGCCGATCAGCCGTTGACGCAGCCAGGCGGAAAATTGATCGACGCAAATGACCGTGATCAGCAGCAGGATGATGATTGCGTAAGTCTTGGCGGCATGGTCGCGGCCAATCGAAAGGCTGAATACTTCGCCGATGCCGCCGCCGCCGACGGCGCCGATAATGGTCGAGGCACGCACATTTATTTCGGTGCGCAGCAGGGTGTAGGAGACGAAGTTCGGGAGCACCTGCGGCAGGATGGCAAAACGTACACGCTCCAGCCAGCCGGCGCCGACGGCGCGCAGGCCTTCATCCGGCTTCATGTCGGCATTCTCGACAACTTCAAAGAACAGCTTTCCAAGCGCGCCGACGGTGTGGAACCACACTGCGATGATCGCCGAGATAGGGCCGATCGACAGGATCGCCGCGAGAAGACCGGCGGTGACGATCTCTGGAAAGGCGCGCATGATCTCCATGATGCGCCGCACGATCCAGCGCGTGACACCTGCACCGACGAGATTGGTGGACGCGAAAAAGCAGAGCAGGAACGCGCCGCTCGCACCCAATATGGTGGAGACGATGGCGATGTTGAGCGTAATCGCGAGCTCGTAGAAGAGATTCGGTATGTAGAAACTGTCGGTGATCCAGACGCGGTCGCTTGTATAGTCGTATTTTATCGAACCGTCGGAGTAGGGCGACGGCAGGTCGAACATGGCGCGGAAGATCTCCAGCGGGCTGTCCGGCACGAAGCTCTTCATGAAATCGAAGAAATAGGGCAGGCGCTCAAAGAACTTGCCCGAGTTGGCGCTGTTGGCGAAATCGAGCGAAGTGCCGAGGATAATCAGGAAGATCACGATGGAGACGGCCGTATAAATCCGGCGGGTTCGGACTTGGCTCTGGTAATTGTCGAGGATCGTACGGGAGCTTTCCTGCAGTCCGTTCAGATGATCCGCTCCGGCCGAGTGCGCCATATGTGGCTCCCTTAATTGGAACGCGGCGGCATCATGACGATGCCGCCGGAAGATTGCACAGACCGAGGATCAGCCGCCGATGACGGCTTTGCGAGCATCGATGATCGTCTGGTAGAAGCTCTGGTCGACCGGCGACCAGTCAACGTAGCCGCCGCCGGTGAACGATTCGAAGCAGCTCATGTCCTTCTTCGGCAGCTCTGCGAAGTAAGCGGTAACTTTCTTCTGGAGATCGGCCGGCAGCTTCTGGGACACCATCAGCGGGCCATTCGGGATGAGCGGCGACTTCCAGACCTGGACGATATCGTCCATGTCGAGCAGACCCTTCGCGACCATCTGGTGCAGGTTGCCTGAGGTGTAGCCCTGTGCCCAATCGCCCTGAGCGGAACCGAAGGTGGTGCCGACATCGAACTTCTTGTCGAGAACACCGAGGACGAGGTTTTCGTGGCCGCCGCCAAAGCCGGTTTCAGAGAAATACTGCTTGACGGGAACGCCGATGTCCTTCGGCAGGGCAACGTTCGGGACAAGGTAGCCCGAGGTGGAGTCCGGATCGGCAAAGCCGAGCTTCTTGCCCTTGGCGTCGGCGAGCGTCTTGATGCCTGAATCTTTGCGGGCCACCATGATCGAGTAGTAGCCGGTCGAACCGTCGGCCTGCTTGGTCGTGAGAACCGGGGTAACGGCGTTCGGATCCTTGAGGTAGATAGCCGCGTACGAGGAGGCACCCATGACGGCGAGATCGATCGTGCCGCCGAGAAGGCCCTGTATGACGCCGTTATAGTTCGGCGACGGGAAGAGCTGCACTTCGGAAACGCCGGTGGCGGCGATCAGGCCCGGCTTGACGCACTCGGTACGGCGCACCTGGTCGGCTTCGTTTTCACCGCCATCGAGACCGATGCGGAGGACTTTGACGTCCTGAGCGGCGGCATTGCCGGCGAGGGCGGCGACGGCGATGGTTGCCATCAAAATCTTGCGGAATGCAGACATGGAAGTCTCCTGTTGTGACGTGGCTTGTCAGTTGGTTCTCCGGCCGTTGTCCCGTCGGCCGGACACGGGTCAATGCATGGCGGCTGTTTTGGCCATCATGCCGGATGATGGGGCCCCGGCGCGGCGCGTGGATTCGAGGCTGGTCGACGTCATGGTTTCGTCGATGCCGGCGCCATCCTTGTCCGTCCCGTAGATCGCCTTCACCGCTTCGGCGGTCAGCTCGGACGGCTTGCCGTCGAAGACCACGCGGCCGCCGGCCATGCCGACGATGCGCTCACAATAGTTGCGGGCGGTATCGAGCGTGTGCAGGTTGGTGATGACGGTGATGCCCTCGCGCTCGTTGATGTCGCGTAGCGCATCCATGACGATCTTGGCGTTCAGCGGATCGAGCGAGGCGATCGGCTCGTCGGCAAGAACCATCTTCGGGTTCTGCATCAGCGCGCGGGCGATCGCCACGCGTTGCTGCTGGCCGCCGGAAAGCGTGCCGGCCGCCTGCAGTGCCGTCTGCTCGATGCCGAGGCGTTCGAGGGCCGCGATCGCGTGCACGCGTTCCTCGCGGGTGAAGATGTTGAGCAGGCTCAGGAACGTCGAGCGGTGATTGAGGCGGCCGAGCATGACATTGGTGAGAACATCGAGGCGCGGCACCAGGTTGAACTGCTGGAAGATCATCGCGCAGTCGCGCTGCCAGTTGCGCAGCGCCCGGCCGCGAAGCCCGGAGACCTCGACACCGGCGAATTGGATGGAACCGGAGCTCGGCTCCTGAAGCCGGTTGATCATGCGCAGGAGCGTCGACTTGCCGGCGCCGGAACGGCCGATGACGCCGACCATCTGGCCCTGGGGAATGGCGAGGGTGACGGTATCGACGGCGAGCTTGTTTCCGAAACGGCGGGTGACATCCTTCAGCTCGAACATCATGCTCTTTCCCCTTGCACTCCAGGCCTTGGTCAGCATCGCCTTAGTCCCGCTTGATGAACCTCAAATGTCATATTTGTGTAGTTCGTGTCACAAATCGCCGCGCCTATATCGGAGGTTTAACCGTCGTAGCGGGCCAGGAAATCTTCCGCGCTCAGGTTGCGAAAATCTTGCAGCGCCAGGCGCAGCCGGTCGTGCTCCCAGTCCCACCAGGCGAGCCGGTCCATACGTTCGCCGACCGCTTTCGAAAACCGCTCGCGGATGAGTTTGGCCGGCACGCCGCCGACGATCGAGTAAGCCGCGACGTCCTTGGACACGACGGCGCCGGCGCCGATCACCGCGCCGTTGCCGACGCTGACGCCCGGCAGGATCGTCGCCCCGTGGCCGATCCAGACGTCGTTGCCGATCGTCACGCGGCTTGCGCGCCGCCAGGCGAAGAAATCCTCCTCCGTGTCGGCGTCCGGCCAGTAGTCGGCGGCGCGATAGGTGAAATGATGCAGCGTCGCCCGCCAGGTCGGATGGTTGGTGGCGTTGATGCGCACGGCGGCGGCGATATTGACGAACTTGCCGATCGTCGCGCACCAGACGGAGCCGTCCTGCATGATGTAGGAATAGTCGCCGAAGGTCGCCTCGCTGATGCGGCAGCGCTCCGACACTTCCGTATAGCGCCCGAAGGTGGAATCGCTGACGGAGGCCGTCTCGTGGATAGAGGGTTCGATATCAAGTTTGCGGCTCATGCGGCGATCTTTCGCGGCGAGAACTGCTGGACGTCGAGAATGCGGTCGGCGACCGCTTCGCGCACTTCCTCGTCGTGGAAGATGCCGAGAAGGGCGACGCCCGCCTGCTTCTTTTCCGAGATCATGCTGACGACGACGGCGCGGTTGCGGGCATCGAGCGAGGCTGTGGGTTCATCGAGAAGCAGGATCGTATGCTCGGTGATGAAGCCGCGGGCGATATTGACGCGCTGCTGCTCGCCGCCGGAGAAGGTGGCGGGCGGAAGCTGCCACAGCGCCTCCGGCAGATTGAGCCGGGCAAGCAGGGCGCCCGCCTTTTCCCGCGCGGCGCCGGCTTCCTCGCCACGCGCCACCAGCGGTTCGGCCACCACGTCGATCGCCGCGACGCGCGGCACGGTGCGCAGGAACTGGCTGACATAGCCGAGCGTATTGCGCCGCACGTCGAGCACGGTGCGCGGATCGGCGGCGGCGAGATCGACGACGCGCCCGTCGTGGCGGATGAGGATCTGGCCGGTGTCGACGGCGTAATTGCCGTAGATCATCTTCAGCAGCGAGCTTTTGCCGATGCCCGACGGGCCGCCGAGCACGACGCATTCGCCTGATGCGACCGAGAAGGCGACATCGTAGACGACGGGTAGCCGGATGCCGTCGCGCAGGTGCATGGTGAAGCTCTTCGAGACTTCGGAAACGACGAGGGGCGTTGGCATGATGTCTTCTTCCCTGGTTTTGGACCTGCAGCGGCGCTCAGACCTGCAGGATCGAGGAAACGAGCAGTTGCGTGTAGGGTTCGCGCGGATCATCGAGCACCCGGTCGGTGAGCCCGTGTTCGATGACGCAGCCGTCCTTCATCACCATCATGCGGTGCGACAGAAGCCGGGCGACGGCGAGATCGTGGGTGACGATGATGGCCGAGAGGCCGAGATCGTTGACGAGGCCGCGCACGAGATCGAGCAGGCGCGCCTGTACCGAGACGTCGAGGCCGCCGGTCGGCTCGTCCATGAAGACGAGGCGCGGGCCGGTGACGAGGTTGCGGGCGATCTGCAATCGCTGGCGCATACCGCCGGAAAAGGCGCGCGGCTGGTCGTCGATGCGGTCGGCGTCGATCTCGACGCGTTCCAGCCAGTCGATGGCGGTGGAGCGGATCTTGCCGTAATGCCGGTCGCCGATCGCCATGAGGCGTTCGCCGACATTGGCGCCGGCCGAAACCGTCATGCGCAGCCCGTCGGCCGGGTTCTGGTGCACGAAGCCCCAGTCGGTGCGCATCAGGAAGCGGCGCTCGGCCTCGTTCATATGGTAGAGGTCGCGGTAGCTGCCGTCGCGCATGTTGTATTCGACACTGCCGGTGGTCGGCATCAGCCGGGTGGAGATGCAGTTCAGCAGCGTCGTCTTGCCCGAGCCGGATTCGCCGACAATGGCGAGCACTTCGCCGGGCCAGAGCTCGAAGGACACATTGCGGCAGCCGATGCGGTTGCCATAGAACTTCGAGAGGTCGTTGACTTTGAGGAGCGGCGTATCGGTCATTCTGCAGCCTCCCGGGCCAGCATTTCGCCGGCATGTCCGTGTGCCCGGCGATCTTCGCAATGGTCGGTATCGGAGCAGACGAACATGCGCCCGCCTTTGTCGTCGAGGATCACCTCGTCCAGATAGACGTCCTCGGCGCCACAGAGAGCGCAGGGCTTGCAGAAGCGCTGGATTTCGAAGGGATGGTCTTCGAAATCCAGGCTGACGACGTCGGTATAGGGCGGCACGGCATAGATGCGCTTTTCGCGGCCGGCGCCGAAAAGCTGCAGCGCTTCCGACTTGTGCATCTTGGGATTATCGAATTTCGGCGTCGGCGAGGGATCCATGACGTAGCGGCCATGAACCTTGACCGGATAGGCATAGGTCGTGGCGATGCGGCCGTTGCGGGCGATATCCTCGTAGAGCTTCACGTGCATGAGACCGTATTCTTCCAGCGCATGCATTTTGCGCGTCTCCGTCTCACGCGGTTCGAGGAAGCGCAGCGGTTCGGGGATCGGCACCTGGTAGACGAGCACCTGGCCGGCCTTGAGCTTTTCCTCAGGGATGCGGTGGCGCGTCTGGATGATCGTCGCCTCGCCTGTATGCGTCGTCACCGCGACATTGGCGACCTTCTGGAAGAAGGCACGGATGGAAACGGCGTTGGTCGTGTCGTCGGCGCCCTGGTCAATGACCTTCAGCACGTCGTCGGGTCCGATGATCGAGGCCGTCACCTGCACGCCGCCGGTGCCCCAGCCGTAGGGCATCGGCATTTCGCGCGAGGCGAAGGGCACCTGGTAGCCGGGAATGGCGATCGCCTTCAGGATGGCGCGGCGGATCATCCGCTTGGTCTGTTCGTCGAGATAGGCGAAGTTGTAGCTGGCCAGATCGCTCATTCGGCGGCCTCCTTCATGTCTTCGTCGCTGTTGCGGGCGGCTTCGAATTCGCGGCGCATGCGGCGGACGAGATCGAGTTCGGCCTGGAAGTCCACATAATGCGGAAGCTTCAGATGCTCGACGAAGCCGGTTGCCTGGACGTTGTCGGAATGCGAGATGACGAATTCCTCGTCCTGGGCCGGCGCGGTGATATCCTCGCCGAGCTCTTCGGCGCGCAATGCACGATCCACCAGCGACATCGCCATCGCCTTGCGCTCGCTCTGGCCGAAGACGAGACCGTAGCCGCGGGTGAATTGCGGCGGCGCCTTGGCAGAGCCCTTGAACTGGTTGACCATCTGGCATTCGGTGATCTGGATCGTACCGAGCGAGACGGCGAAACCGAGTTCCGGCACGTCGAATTCGACTTCGACCTCGCCGATGCGGATCTCACCGGTGAAGGGATGGTTGCGGCCGTAGCCGCGCTGGGTGGAATAACCGAGCGCCAGCAGAAAGCCTTCGTCGCCGCGGGCGAGCGCCTGCAGGCGCAGGTCGCGGCTCATCGGGAATTCCATCGGCTCGCGCGTCAGGTCGCCGACCTCGTGATCCTCCGGCATGTCGCCATCGGCCTCGATCAGGCCTTCCTCGCCGAGGATTTCGGAGACGCGCATGACGCGGCCGGTCTCGGCGGTGCGCTGTGCCGGCGTTTCGACTGCCTCGTCGGCAAGCAGCGACGGGTCGAGCAGCCGGTGCGTATAGTCGAAGGTCGGCCCGAGAAGCTGGCCGCCCGGCAGATCCTTGTAGGTCGCCGAGATGCGCCGTTCGATCGTCATATCAGCCGTGTCGAGCGGCTTGGAATAACCGAAGCGCGGCAGCGTCGTGCGATAGGCGCGCAGCAGGAAGATCGCCTCGATCATGTCGCCGCGCGACTGGCGGATGGCGAGTGCGGCGAGCGTACGGTCGAAAAGCGAGGCCTCGGCCATGACCCGGTCGACGGCGAGCGCCAGCTGCGCGACGATCTGGTCGATGCCGATCGCCGGCAGCGACCGGTCGCCGCGCCGGCGGTCGGCAAGCAGGCGGTGGGCATTGGCGATGGCGGCCTCGCCACCCTTGACGGCAACATACATGAGCTCAGATCTCCGTTGCTGTGATCTTGGTGGTGCGCGGCAGGCAGAGGAAGCGCTTGCCCGAGGTCAGCACGATGTCGATGCCGCGCGGAAAGAGCGCGCGGTTCTCGGTCCAGAGCCGCAGGAAGGTCTCCGGCAGGCCAACCGGCGCAATGTCCGCGACACTCTGGATGCCGGGGCCGATCAGCGCCAGCCTGCGCCCACCCTCGAGGTTGGAAAGTTCGATGATGAGCGTCGTCGAGCGGTCGGGATATTCCTGCGTGCCAGAGGCGAAGAGGCCGAAGGGGCAAAGCGCAGTTCCGGCTTCCGTGAAGGCGAAGCGTGCCTCGGCCTTCTCCTTGGTCAGCGGCGCGCCGGCGTGGAAGCCGAGCCATTCCGGCACGGTGGATTTTGTCAGCCCCTGCGAAAGCCAGACCGGCGTGTCGTGGTCGCAAAGCGTCAGCGCGATCGCGCCGGCGGCGATGCCGAGCGGCGCAGGCGGCGCGACATCGGGCTGAACGGTCTGGATCGTCCCGGGACGGGCCATGCCGTCCATCAGCATCTTGAAGACGCTCTGGGCATGGAAGACCGGCTCGGCAAAGCCGCCGGTCAAGGCTTCCGTCTTGAAACCCATCAGTTGTCTCCCCGCACCATGGTGAAGAAATCGACGCGGGTCGCCGCCGTCTCGTCGGCCTTGCGGCGTTCGGCATCGGCGATCCGCTCAGTGATCGGTAAAAGCAGCGCCCGTTCGACGAAATCCTTCGTCGCCTCCTCCTGCCAGAGCGCATCGAAGATCGCCGCAAGCCGCGCCTTCTCACGGTCGGTGCCGAGCGCCTGCGCATGGCCGACCGAGCCGGAGTCGAGCCGGACCGTCGCGCGCGTCACCGTCACTTCGCCAAGATTGAAGGGAGCGCCGCCGCCGCCGATGCGTCCGCGCACCATCACCAGCCCGGTCTCCGGTCCACGCACCGGATGCGCCGCAGGCTTTTGCGGCAACGCATCCCAGGCCGCCGAGAGTTCGCTGCGCTCTGCGCGCGCCAGCAGATCGGCGACGCGTTTGCGCTCCGATGCCGTCTGTGACGCAGCGTTGTTGCTGTCCGCTGATATCATCGCCGCTTCCTCTAAAATGTCTATTGATATAGACAATCATACAAGCTATATCTAGTCCTAAATCGATGCCGTGACAAGCGTGTGACATCCTGCAGCGCGGCCACGTCTTTTCAGGCGCGTGTAGAGTGTTAAAAAGGCGCGAAATGGCAGGGCAGGGGATGGAATGGCGGGACTGAAGCAGGTGCAAAGGCAGACCGGCGTGGCGCTCTGGCGCCAGATCGCCGACCGGATTCGCGAGGCGATCGGCAATGGAGCCTATGATGAAACCGGAATGGTGCCGCCAGAAACCGTTCTGGCGCTGCAATTCGGCGTCAACCGGCATACGGTGCGCAGCGCCTTGGCAGCCTTGGCACAGGAGGGCATCGTCCGGGCGGTGCAAGGTCGCGGCACGCTGATCGAACGCAAGGAGCGGCTGAATTTCCCGATCACCAGGCGCACCCGTTTTACCGCCGGCATCGGCGATCAGGCGCGCGAGATGCGCGGCCTGTTGCTCGATGAGGTGAAGGAGGAGGCGAGCCCCGAGATCGCCCGCTGGCTGGGGCTGAAGCCGGGAGCAACGGTGATCCGGCTGGAAACGCTGCGCGAGGCCGACAAGCGGCCGGTGTCAAAAGCGACGAGCTGGTTTCCCGCCGAGCGTTTCGCCGGGATCGGCGAGGCCTACCGCAAACATCAATCGATCACCAAGGCTTTCGCCGAACTTGGGTTGGCGGATTATGTCCGGGCGACGACCGAGGTGACGGCGGCCCATGCCGATACGGCCGATCTGGCCGATCTCGAACTCACGCCCGGTGCGATCCTTCTGATCGCCAAGGCGATGAATACCGATCTCGACGGCGTGCCGGTGCAATATTCGATCAGCCGGTTCGCGGCCGACCGGGTGCAGTTCACCATCGAGAACTGAGGACGGCCTTCCCTGTCGGTGCAGGGAAGGCCGTTGGCTTCAATGTGCGCCGGACATGTCGCCGAGCACTTCCTTGGAAGCGACGGTGGAATCGGCGTTCAGCTTGTAGACCATGGGAACGCCGGTCGCGAGGTTGAGGGCAAGTACGCCTTCCTTGCTCAGCTTGTCGAGCACCATGACGAGCGAGCGCAGCGAATTGCCGTGTGCGGCAACCAGCACCTTCTCGCCCCTGAGCACGCGCGGCAGGATCTCCGTGAGATAATAAGGCCAGACGCGGGCGCCGGTGTCGCGCAGGCTTTCGCCGCCAGGAGGCGGCACGTCGTAGGAGCGGCGCCAGACATGGACCTGTTCCTCGCCCCATTTGGCGCGGGCATCGTCCTTGTTGAGCCCGGAGAGGTCGCCGTAGTCGCGCTCGTTCAGCGCCTGATCGCGGATCGTCTGCAGATCGGGCTGGCCGACCTTGTCGAGGATGAGCTTCAGCGTGTGTTGGGCGCGCACCAGCGCCGAGGTATAGGCGACGTCGAATTTGATCCCGTATTCGGCAAGTGCTGCGCCGCCGGCATTGGCTTCCTGGACGCCGAGTTCAGTCAGATCGGGATCCTTCCAACCGGTGAAGAGATTCTTCAGGTTCCAGTCGCTCTGGCCGTGGCGAACGAGGACGAGGGTTCCACTCATGAATATGTCTCCGAAATGTCGTTATTGGGAAGAAAGCCCGAGCACGTCGAGCATGGAATAGAGACCCGGCTTCTTGTCGCGCGCCCAGAGAGCCGCCTTGATGGCGCCGCGCGCGAAGATCGAGCGGTCGGCCGCACTGTGCGACAGGGTGACGATTTCGCCTTCTCCGGCGAAAAGCACGGAATGCTCGCCGATGACGGAGCCGCCGCGCAGCGTCGCAAAGCCGATCGTGCCGGCTTGCCGAGCGCCGGTATGGCCGTCGCGCACCCGGACCGATTTCGCGGCCAGATCGATGCCGCGCCCCTTGGCCGCTGCCTCGCCGAGAAGAAGCGCGGTGCCGGAAGGCGCATCGACCTTGTGCTTGTGATGCATTTCCAGGATTTCGATATCCCAGTCATCAGGATCGAGCGCCCGGGCGGCCTGCTCGGCGAGCACGCTGAGCAGATTGACCCCGAGGCTCATATTGCCCGACTTGACGACGCGGGCATGGCGGGCGGCCGCGGCGATCCTGGCATTGTCGTCTTCCGAGCAGCCGGTGGTGCCGACGACATGGACGATGCGGGCCTGGGCAGCGAGGCCCGAAAACTCCACCGTCGCCGCCGGCGAGGTGAAGTCGAGCACGCCCTCGGCATGCAGGAAGGCATTGAGCGGATCGTCGCCGATGATGACGCCGGTCGGGCCGAGCCCGGCAATCTCGCCGGCATCCTTGCCGACGAACGGCGAACCGGGGCGCTCGACGGCGGCATGCAAAGTCACGCCCTCGATGGAATGGATGAGCCGGATCAGCGTCTGTCCCATGCGCCCTGCCGCGCCGACCACCACCAGTTTCATCGCAGCATTGCTCATTTCAGTCTCACCAGGTCAGTTTAGATCGGAGGCCGAAGGCCTCTGCAAATTGTTGAGGCGAGCGTAAAGACCGTCGCTGACCTTCGCAAGCGTCTCGTGATTGCCTTCTTCCACGACCCGGCCCTGCTGCATGACGACGATCTTGTCGGCGCGCACCACGGTTGAAAGCCGGTGGGCGATGACGACGACGGTGCGTCCGGTCATCGCCTCGTCGAGCGCCTTCTGCACAGCGGCTTCGGATTCGGTGTCCAGCGCCGACGTCGCTTCGTCGAGAAGCAGGATCGGCGCATTGCGCACCAGGGCCCGCGCAATCGACAGCCGCTGGCGCTGGCCGCCCGACAGCGTCACGCCGTTTTCGCCGACCGGCGTATCGTAACCCTGCGGCTGGGCGCAGATGAAATCATGCGCATAGGCAAGCCGGGCTGCCTCCTCTACCTCGGCATCGGTCGCTTCCGGCCGGCCGTAGCGGATATTGTCGCGGATCGTGCCCTCGAACAGGTAAGGCTGCTGCGAGACATAGGCGAGCTGCTGGCGCAGCGACTTCTTGGTGATGTGGGCGATGTCCTGCCCGTCGATCAGGATCTCGCCCTCGCGCGGGTCGTAAAAGCGCGGAATGAGGTTGATGACCGTTGATTTGCCGGCCCCCGAGGGTCCGACCAGGGCCGTCGTCGCGCCGCCCTCGGCGATGAAGCTGACGCCGCTCAACACGCTCTCATTGCCGTAGCCGAAGGAAACGTTGCGGAATTCGATCTTGGCTTGCGTCACCGTCAGCGGCTGAGCATCCGGCAGGTCGCGCTGGCGCGGCTCCATGTCGAGCAGTTCGTAGATCATCCGCGCATTGACGACGGCGCGCTCCATCTGCACCTGCAGGCGCGCAAGCCGACGGGCCGGGTCATAGGCCAGCAGCAAGGCGGTGACGAAAGAGAAGAAGGCGCCCGGCGGCACGTTGTAATAGATCGAGCGGTAGGCGGCATAGGCCAGCACGCTGGCGACGGCAAAGCCCGCGAAGCTCTCGGTCAGCGGCGAAGTGCGTTCTGAAAGCCGGGCAATCCGGTTTGCTCGGTTTTCGGCGCCTTTGATCAGTTTATTGACCTTGCGTTCCAGCTCCTCTTCCATCGTGAAGGCTTTCACGATGGCAATGCCCTGGATCGTCTCCTGCATGGCGCCCAGCACGTGGCTGTTCAGATGCACGGCCTCGCGGGTTGCCGAGCGCAACCGTTTGGAAACATAACGCAACGCATAGAGCAGCGGCGGCGCCATGATGAACACGGCAAGGCTGAGCAGCGGGTCCTGGAGGACCATCACGCCGATCAGCGAAACGAAGGTCAGGAGGTCGCGAACCGTCGAGGTGATCGTCAGGTTGAGCACGTCGCGGATGCCGCTGACGTTCTGACTCACCTGCGCGGCGATATGGGCCGAGCGCGCCTCGCTGAAGAAGCCGACGGAAAGCGTCATCAGATGCGCATAAAGGCGGCGCTGATATCGGGCGACGATATCGTTGCCGACCTTGGAGAGCGCCACCGCCTGACCGTAACTCGCAAAACCGCGCAGCACGAAGGCGACGAAAATCGAAAGACAGATGATCCAGACGACGTCGGCGCGGCGATTGGCGAAGGCCTCATCGATGATCGCCCGCATGATCCAGGCAGTGAACGCCGTCGAAAGCGCCACGATGATGAGGCAGGCGATCGCGAAGACATAACCCCAGAGATGGTCGCGGCCGTTTTCAGCGATGATGCGCTTCAGGATGCCGGTGACGGTATCGCTGCTGACGCTCTGCTTTCTGCTTTCCGCCGCTTCCAATAATGAGCTTTCCTGTCTCGACCCAACGCGGCGCAGGGGCGACGCGTGCTTTTGGCGGCTCTATAAAGAGTTGGGATCGGTTTGGCTAGAGTGCGGCGCGTCCGGGTGGGACGCGCACTGGATCAGCGCCGCCAGCGGCGGCCTTCCGTCGAGACGCCGAAATTGGCCGGCATGCGCGCATAGGAGGAAAGCCCGGCAAGGGCTGCCAGCGGATGCGTCACGACATAGGTCGGGATGGTGCGAAGCAGGGCGGTGTGCGGCGCCTTGTCCTCGAAGGCCGCGCGGAATTCCGGCTTCTTCAGGGCCGGGAGAATCTTCTGCGAGATGCCGCCGGAGAGGTAGACGCCGCCGCGTGCCATGAACACCATCGCCATGTCGCCGGCCACGCGGCCGAGATAGGTGGCGAATAGCGAGACGGTCTCGACGGCGGCCTTGTCGCTGCCGGCAAGCGCGTGCGAGGTGATGTCGGCCGGATCCTTCATCGTCGGCTGGATGCCGTCGACGATGCAGATGGCGTTATAGAGATTGACGAGGCCGCGCCCGCAGAGGATCTGCTCGGCCGAGACGCGGCCTTCGATCGTCTCGATATGCGGAAAGATCTCATAGTCGCGCTTGCTGCGCGGCCCGAGATCGATATGGCCGCCTTCGCCGGGGACCGGGATCCAGCTGTGTTGGGCATGCACGAGCCCGCCGACGCCGAGGCCGGTGCCGGGTCCGAGCACGACGCGCGACGCGATCATGTCGCCGGTGGCATTGCCGATACGCTCGCGGTTTTCATCCGACAGGGCGGCGATCGCCAGTGCCTGTGCCTCGAAATCATTGACGACGAGCACGTCCTCGATGCCGAGGCCCTCTATCATCGTTCTCGGCCGCACCACCCAGTCGCAATTGGTCAGCGGGATCTCGTCGTCGTTGATCGGGCCGGCGACGGCGAGGATCGCCGAGCGCGGCTGCACCGCGGTCTTGTCGAGCACGCCCTTTTGGATCGCTTCGTCGATCGTCGCGAAATCCGCCGTGCGCACGTTCGGAAACTGTTTCGGCTCGGCATAGGCATCGGACAGGATGGAGAAGCGGGCATTGGTGCCGCCGATATCGCCGATCAGGATCGGGAAGGGCAGCGGAGCGGTGCTGTGGTTCGGTTTTGGCATGGCCGGTTCCGTGCTGATCAGGCTTCGAGGGTGGGAAGGAGCTTTATAGCGGTCGCATGGTTGAGAGCCATCGGAATGTCGTAGACGATCGCCAGCCGCATCAGCGCCTTCACGTCGACATCATGCGGCATCGGCGTCAGCGGGTCGACGAAGAAGATCAAGGCATCCACCTCACCGGTCGAAATCAGCGCGCCGATCTGCTGGTCGCCCCCAAGCGGCCCGCTTTTCAGCCTGACGACGTCGAGGTCGGGCACGGCATCGAGCACCCGCCCGCCGGTCGTGCCGGTGGCGACGATCTTCCAGCGCGAGAGAAGGTCCTTATTGGCGCGGGCGAACGCGGCCATGTCGTCCTTCTTCTGATCATGCGCAATCAATGCGAGGCATTTGCCGCCGGCCATCAATCCCTCCGACCCAATAATTCAATCGATTTGACCGCTTCTATACCAAGAATTTGCGATTTGAAAGACAGCGCCGGGCGCTCCTCATTGGACCACCGGCTTGTCGTTCGGAACCGGGCCGACATCGGGCAGTTCTCCGTCGTCATCGTCGGCGGCCGGCGCCGCCGCCGGCGCGGCGGCAAGCGCGCTCGCGGCAGAAGGTCCGCCCGCGGCGGAAGGTCCGCCGTAGGTGGCGGCCTGCATCGAGGTGACGGAAGCGGCGTCGAGCACGGCGGCGCAGGCCTTCGGCATGTCGGAGACCATCATCTCGCGCGGCGGCTTCGGCGGCTTGGCGTCGGGTTTTGGCGGTTTCGGCGGCGCCCAAGGCGCCGGCGTGAACCAATAAGCGAGCGACTTGTCGCAGCCGTCTCCCGCGGCGACGGCTGCTTGCGGGGTGCATCCGGCTGCACCGGGCGGGCACTTCATACGGATGTGAAAATGCGAGTCATGGCCGTATATCGGCCGGAGCTTGCCGAGGTTGGTGCGATCGCCCGTCCAGGTGTCGCACATCTTTTTCTTGATGGCGGGATTGACGAAAATGCGCTCCACCTGGGGATAGCTTGCCGCCAGCATCAAGAGCCGCGCCCGCGATTCCGTCCATACTTTGGGATTGACGGTCAGGAACTTGTTCTTTTGCAGCATGGTGGTGAAAGGCAGGTTCTCGCGCTCCTCGGCCGTCAGGCGGCGCGCCGGCATCGGCGTGAACCATATATCGGCATCGAGGCCGATCTGGTGCGAGGAATGGCCGTTGAGCATCGGCCCGCCGCGCGGCTGGGCGATGTCGCCGACGAGAATGCCCGGCCAGCCGGCATAGTTGACCGCATCCTGCGAAAACCGTTCCAAGAGCGCGATCATCGCGGGATTGCCCCAGCGGCGGTTGCGCGAAAGCCGCATCGCCTGCCAGGTCGGCCCGTCGGTCGGCAGCGCCACAGCGCCGGTCATGCAGCCCTTGGCATAAAAGCCGATCGGCTGCGCCGGCCCCTGCGTCGGCAGGCTGGCGCCTGCGAATAGCGCCTTGGCGCTGCCCGGGCTTGGCGTCTTCTGCTCGGCGCCGACGTCGCCGGCGGCAAGGCCTGCGCCGATTGCGCCGGCGAGCGCCAGTCTGCCGAATGTCCTGAAAGTCTGAGCGAAGCCGAATGCCATGCTGTTCCCTTGAGTCGATGCCGAAGTGATTTGCGCTGGAATCTATCGTGAAAAGCGATTTTGGTGAATCGATGATTTGGCGGACAGGCGCAGGAGGAACCGGTGACGGATCGCCGCAGCGCCGCCGAAGCCGCCCTTGGACAGGAGCTGGCGGTCTCAAAATTTCGCTAGCCCGGCAAAAACCAAACTCTTTCCTGTTTTTCGCCCCTATTTCTCGTATTGTCGAATCCATCAATATTCAGGGGAAAGTGTGAATGGCTCTGTGGTCGAAGATCGGATTGTTTCTATCGCTTGCGGGGCCCCTGGTGCCGTTGACGGCAGCGGCTGAGGAGCAGCCGTTCCAGATAGGAAGCTCGGTCATCAGCGAGATGAAATACAAGCCGGGCTTCGCCCATTTCGATTACGTCAACCCCAATGCTCCGAAAGGCGGCGACCTGCGCCTTTCCGCAAGCGGCGCCTTCGACACCTTCAACCCGCTGCTGGCCAAAGGCCAGACGGCGGTAGGCCTGTCGCTCGTATACGACACCTTGATGAAGCCCGCTGATGACGAGCTGCTTGTGTCCTATGGCCTGCTTGCCGAAGGGCTGTCCTTCCCCGCCGATGTTTCGAGTGCGACCTTTCGCCTGCGCAGGGAGGCAAAATGGGCGGACGGGCAGCCGGTCACGCCCGAGGATGTCATCTTCAGCCTGGATAAGACCAAGGAGCTCAATCCCGTCACCGCGAACTACTATCGGCACGTGGTAAAGGCCGAAAAAACCGGCGATCGCGACGTCACCTTCACTTTCGACGAGAAGAACAACCGCGAGCTTCCGAATATTCTCGGCCAGTTGGTTGTCGTGCCGAAACATTGGTGGGAGGGGCAGGGATCGGACGGCAAGCCCCGCGATATTTCAAAGACGACGCTCGAGCCCGTAATGGGGTCTGGACCTTATAAGATTGCATCCTTCTCGCCCGGAGCGACGATCCGTTATGAACTGCGCGACGACTATTGGGGCAAGGATCTCAATGTGAATGTCGGCCAGAACAATTTCCGCAACGTCATCTACACCTATTTCGGTGATCGGGACGTCGAATTCGAGGCCTTTCGCGCCGGCAACAGCGACTATTGGCAGGAAACCACAGCTGCCCGCTGGGCGACGGGATATGATTTCCCTGCAGTGAAGGAAGGACGCGTCAAGAAGGAGGAAGTCAAAAATCCGCTGCGCTCCACCGGCATCCTGCAGGCGCTCGTGCCCAACATGCGGCGCGACCTGTTCAAGGACATCAGGGTCCGCCAGGCGCTGAATTACGGTTTCGATTTTGAGGAGCTGAACCGCACGGTTGCCTTCAACAGCTACAAGCGCATCGACAGCTACTTCTGGAACACCGAACTCGCCTCCACCGGCCTGCCGCAGGGACGTGAACTGGAAATATTGCAGGGCATGAAGGACAAGGTTCCGCCCGAGGTCTTCACGACGCCTTACACCAATCCCGTCGGCGGTGACCCGCAGAAAAGCCGCGACAACCTTCGAAAGGCGATTGCACTGCTGAAAGACGCTGGCTGGGAGATCAAGAGCAATCGCATGGTCAATACCAAGACCGGCCAGCCGATGAGCTTTGAGATACTGTTGTCGAGCCCCATGTTGGAGCGCTGGGCGGTCCCTTATGCCAACAATCTCAAGAAAATCGGTATAGATGCGCGCGTGCGGACAGTCGATGCGTCGCAAGCTGTCAACCGCGAACGCAGCTTCGACTACGATATGATCTGGAATGTCTGGGCGCAGTCGATGAACCCCGGCAACGAGCAGGCCGACTATTGGGGATCCGGCTCGGTGAACCAGCAAGGCTCCCAAAATTATGCCGGCATCGCCAATCCGGCGGTCGACGAACTCATCCGCATGATCATCTTCGCGCCGAACCGCGATGAACAGCTCGCGGCAATCAAGGCGATGGACAGGGTCCTGCTTGCAAACCACTACGTCATTCCGCTGTTCTATCGCGGTACCCAGAACATCGTCTATTGGAACACGATTACCCATCCGGCCGAATTCCCGGCTTACAGCCTTGGCTTCCCCGATGTCTGGTGGTCAGCCTCGGCAAAATGAGCGGGCTTGCAATGCTGGGGCTCTGGGCTCCAAATGGCACGAGCGAATCACGGAAAGCCGGCAGGGCCGGCAAGGGAAGGCTGGCGGATTGAGCGGCATTAGACTGGACGGCAGGCAGACAAGAAGAAGATTTCCGGAGGCTGAAGGCTGATGGGCGCCTATGTCATTCGCCGCCTGCTTTTGATGATTCCGACCATTATCGGCATCATGGCGATCTCTTTCATCGTCGTGCAATTCGCCCCCGGCGGTCCGGTCGAGCAGGTGATCGCGCAATTGACCGGCCAGGCCGATGGCGCCGACCAGCGCCTGTCGGGAGGCAGCGACCTGATGGGCGATGGAGGAGGGGACGAAGGCTCCAGATATCGCGGCGCCCAGGGGCTCGATCCGGAACTGATCGCCAAGCTCGAAAAACAGTTCGGTTTCGACAAGCCGCCGCTGATGCGCTTTGGCGAAATGATGTGGAATTACATCCGCTTCGATTTCGGCGAGAGCTTCTTCCGCAACACCTCAGTGCTCGACCTCATCAAGGAGAAGCTGCCAGTGTCGATCTCGCTCGGCATCTGGATCCTGATCTTCTCCTACGCCATCTCCATCCCGCTCGGCATTCGCAAGGCGGTCAAGGACGGGTCGACCTTCGATGTCTGGACGTCGGGCGTCATCGTCGTCGGTTACGCCGTGCCGAGCTTTCTCTTCGGCATCCTGCTGATCGTGCTTTTCGCCGGCGGCTCGTTTTACGACTGGTTCCCGCTGCGGGGACTCGTCTCCGACAATTTCGACCAGCTCGCCTGGTGGCAGAAGCCGCTCGATTATTTCTGGCACCTCACTTTGCCGCTGATCTCGCTTTCGCTTGCCGCTTTCGCCACAACGACGCTGCTCACCAAAAATTCCTTCATCGAGGAGATCAAGAAGCAATATGTCGTCACCGCCCGTGCCAAGGGCCTGAACGAGCGGCAGGTGCTTTACGGCCATGTGTTCCGCAATGCCATGCTGATCATCATCGCCGGTTTTCCAGGCGCCTTCATCTCCGCCTTCTTCACCGGCTCGCTGCTGATCGAGAATATCTTCTCGCTCGATGGTCTCGGCCGCCTCGGCTATCTCTCGGTGGTCAACCGGGATTATCCGATCGTCTTCGCGACACTCTACATCTTCTCGCTGCTCGGCCTTTTCGTCAGCCTGATCTCCGACCTGATCTACACCTGGATCGATCCGCGCATCGATTTCGAGCGGAGGGATGTCTGATGGACGCTGCCGCAAATCCCGTCACTGCAACCCCGGTCAAGCCGCCGCGCAAGGGCCTGCTGTCGCCGACCAATATCCGCCGCTGGAAGAATTTCCGGGCGAACGGCCGCGGTTACTGGTCGCTGTGGCTGTTCCTGCTGCTCTTCGTGCTCAGTCTCTTCGCCGAGTTCCTCGCCAACGACCGGCCGATCGTCGCCTCCTACAAGGGTGAGATCCTGTTTCCGGTGCTGATCGACTATCCCGAGGAGAAGTTCGGCGGCTTCCTTGCCGAAACTGATTACCGTTCCTCGGTGATCGCAGACGAGATCAACGCCAATGGCTGGATGATCTGGCCGCCGGTGCGTTATTCCTACCGCTCGGTCAACTCCAACATCCCGCATTCGGCGCCGACCGCTCCTTTCTGGCTGATGACCAAGGAGGAGCGCTGCTCCGGCTATCCTGAAGGGGTGAACGATCCCGCCTGCACGCTCGGCAATCTCAACTGGCTCGGCACCGACGATCAGGCCCGAGACGTGCTCGCCCGCGTCATCTACGGCTTCCGCATATCGGTGCTCTTCGGCCTGGCGCTGACCATCTGCTCGGCAATCATCGGCGTGACGGCCGGCGCGGTTCAGGGTTATTTCGGCGGCTGGACCGATCTTTTGCTGCAGCGCTTGATCGAGATCTGGTCGTCAATGCCGGTGCTTTACATCCTGCTGATCATCGCCGCCATCCTGCCGCCCGGCTTCTTCGTGCTGCTCGGCATCATGCTGCTCTTTTCCTGGGTCGGCTTCGTCGGCGTCGTGCGCGCCGAATTCCTGCGCGCCCGCAATTTCGAATATGTGCGCGCCGCCCGCGCCCTTGGCGTCAACAACCGCACCATCATGTGGCGCCATCTGCTGCCGAACGCCATGGTCGCGACGCTGACCTTCCTGCCCTTCATCCTCTCCGGCTCGATCACGACGCTGACCTCGCTCGATTTCCTGGGCTTCGGCATGCCGCCGGGCTCCCCCTCGCTCGGCGAGATGATCGCCCAGGGCAAGACCAACCTGCAGGCGCCATGGCTCGGGCTGACGGCCTTCTTCGCCATGTCGATCATGCTGTCCCTGCTGATCTTCATCGGCGAAGCCGTGCGCGACGCCTTCGACCCGAGGAAGACGTTTCAATGAATGACATGACAGAACCGCTCCTTTCCGTCCGCGATCTCTCGGTTGCCTTTCATCAGGGCGGCGAAACCTCGCTTGCCGTCGATCGCATCTCCTTCGATATCGCCAAGGGCGAGGTCGTGGCACTGGTCGGCGAATCCGGTTCCGGCAAGTCGGTCTCGGCCAATTCGATCCTGAAGCTTTTGCCCTATCCCTCCGCGAGCCATCCCTCCGGCGAAATCCTGTTCAAGGGCAAGGACCTCTTGAAGGCGTCGGAGCGGGCGTTGCGGGAGGTGCGCGGCAACGACATCACCATGATCTTCCAGGAGCCGATGACCTCGCTCAATCCGCTTCATACGATCGAGAAGCAGATCGCCGAAATCCTCGCCCTGCACCAGGGCATCACCGGCCAGCCGGCGCGCCAGCGCGTGCTGGAACTGTTGAACCAGGTCGGCATCCGCGAGCCGGAGAAGCGGTTGAAGGCCTATCCGCACGAACTATCCGGCGGCCAGCGCCAGCGCGTCATGATCGCCATGGCGCTCGCCAACCGGCCGGAATTGCTGATCGCCGACGAGCCGACCACGGCGCTCGACGTCACCGTGCAGGCGCAGATCCTCGAACTGCTGCGGCAATTGAAGGCGGCGCACGGCATGTCGCTGCTGTTCATCACCCATGATCTCGGCATCGTGCGCAAATTCGCCGATCGCGTCTGCGTGATGACCAAGGGGAGGATCGTCGAAACCGGAACCGTGGAGGAGGTCTTCGCCAATCCGAAGCACGATTATACCCGGCACCTCCTTGCCTCCGAGCCGCGCGGCGAACCGCCCCTTGCCGATCCGTCGAAGCCGGTGGTGATGGAAGGTTCCGACATTCGCGTCTGGTTCCCGATCAAGGCGGGGCTGATGCGCCGTGTCGTCGACCACGTCAAGGCAGTCGACGGCATCGATCTTTCGCTGCGCGCCGGGCAGACGCTCGGCGTCGTCGGCGAGTCCGGTTCCGGCAAGACGACACTCGGCCTGGCGCTGACGCGGCTGATCTCCTCGCAAGGACGGATCGCATTCGTCGGCAAGGATATAGCCGGCTATTCGTTCAGCGAGATGCGGCCGCTGCGCAACCAGCTGCAGATCGTCTTCCAGGATCCTTATGGCTCGCTGAGCCCGCGCATGTCGGTCGGCGATATCATTGCCGAAGGGCTGAAGGTGCATGAACAATCATTGAGCGCCGAAGAGCGCGACCAGCGCGTCTGCTGGGCGCTGGAGGAGGTCGGTCTCGACCCTCTGACCCGGTGGCGTTACCCGCATGAATTTTCCGGAGGCCAGCGCCAGCGCATCGCCATTGCCCGCGCCATGGTGCTCAAACCGCGCTTCGTCATGCTCGACGAGCCGACCTCGGCCCTCGATATGAGCGTCCAGGCCCAAGTGGTCGATCTCCTGCGCGACCTGCAGAAAAAGCACGACCTCGCCTATCTCTTCATCAGCCATGATCTGAAGGTGGTGAAGGCGCTTGCCAACGACGTCATCGTCATGCGTTTCGGCAAGGTGGTGGAGCAGGGGCCCTCCTCGGAAATCTTCCTTGCTCCGAAGGACGATTACACGAAGGCGCTGATGGCCGCCGCCTTCAACATCGAGGCGGTGCCGACGCCCGCCGTGCAGCAGTAAAGAACATCATGTCCGCACCTTCTCCTGTTCTCGTCGACATCAAGTTCAATCCCGAAGGCGTCGCCCGTGTGCTGAAAACGGCTTTTGCCGACCGCGGCAGCATCAATCTCGCCGATCCGGCCGATCGGACGCGGGATCTCCGCGCGGCCGAATACGCGCTTGTCTGGAAGCCGGATGCCGATCTTTTCAACCGGGCGCCGAACCTCAAGGTCATCTTCTCGGGCGGCGCCGGCGTCGACCATATCATCGGCATGGACGGCCTGCCTGAGATACCAATCGTTCGTTTCGTCGATCGCAGCCTGACCACCCGCATGAGCGAATGGGTGGTGATGCAATGCCTGATGCATCTGCGCGGGCAATACGCCCATGATATCAGCCAGCGGCGGGGCGAATGGGCCAAGTTGATCGCGCCCGAAGCAGCGGAGGTGACGGTCGGCGTCATGGGCCTCGGCGTGCTTGGGCAGGACGCGGTCGCCAAGCTGAAAGTGATGGGTTTCAACGTCATCGGTTGGTCGCGTACCCGCAAAGAGATCGACGGCGTCGAAACCTTCGACGCGCGCGAATTGGATGGGTTCCTGGCCAAGACCGACATTCTCGTCGGCCTCTTGCCACTGACACCTGATACCACGGGCTTCTATGATAGCGGGCTATTTAAAAAGCTCCGCCGCGACGGCGCGCTTGGGCGGCCGGTGTTCATCAATGCCGGCCGCGGCCGCAGCCAGGTCGAGGCCGACATCGTCTCGGCCATCCGGGACGGCATCCTCGGCGGCGCTTCGCTTGATGTTTTCGAGGTGGAGCCCTTAGCGTCAGACAACCCGCTATGGGATTTGGAGAACGTCTTCATCACCCCGCATGACGCGGCGGTCTCCGAAGAGAACGCGCTGTTCCGCCATGTCGAGACGCAGATCGCCCGTTTCGAGCGCGGTGAGCCGCTGCAATTCGTGGTCGACCGCGCCGCCGGCTATTGAGCGTCCGGAACCTTCGAGACGACTGACCGTTTTCTCTGCGACAGTTTCTTGCGGCCGGATCGGCCGCTAAGACAGCGGAAGGAGACGATGATGGCGCATCAGACGGAAACACGCTGGGAAAAATCCGACGGCAAGCTTCACAAGGAAGAGCTGATCCCGCCGGTCAAGGCAAAGCAGGGGCGCATGGGATACCGAATCCTGACGGTGCTGCTCGTCGCGCTGATCCTCGCTTTCGTCGTTTGGATCCCGGTCGAGATCTGGGGCAATCGCGAGGCGAACGAGGTGGCGCCGCAGCAGCCCGGTCAGCAGCTCCAGCAACAGCAATCGGACGCAGCACCTGCCCCGACGCCGCAGAACGGCAATGCCGTGCCGACGGAGACCCCGGCAACAGCGCCGGCCCCGAATGCTGCACCTGCGGCACCGGCCCAGCCAGCGGCGCCGGCCCAATAGAGCAATTCCAGATGATCTCCCCATCCCGCCGCCATGCCGAGGCGGGATGTTTATGTTTTGTCTGGACTTTTCCTGCCGATTTTTCGATAAGAAGACGCACGAGCCGGTTTCGTGCGCCGGCCCGCAAACTTGGCAGCACCTGACCGGATTGGACAGGGGCAGGAATTCATGGCCAAGACCGATATTGCAAGACGCGTCTACAATCACGCTTGGAAGCTCGACCCGATCATCCGCAGCCTGATCGATACCGACTTCTACAAACTGCTGATGCTGCAGATGATCTGGAAGCTCTATCCAGACGTCAATGCCTCCTTCACGCTGATCAACCGGACCAAACGCGTCCACCTCGCCGAGGAGATCGACGAAGGTGAACTGCGTGAACAGCTGGATCACGCCCGTACGCTGAGGCTCTCCAAGAAGGAGATGATCTGGCTTGCGGGTAACAGCTTCTACGGCCGCGCGCAGATTTTCGAGCCGGAGTTCCTCGCCTGGCTTTCCAACTTCCAGCTTCCCGAATACGAGCTGTCGAAGAAGGACGGTCAATATGTGCTCGATTTTCATGGGGCCTGGAAGGAAACCACGATGTGGGAGATCCCGGCGCTCGCGATCGTCAACGAGCTGCGGTCGCGCTCGGCGATGAAGGCTCTCGGCCCTTTCACCCTTGACGTGCTCTATGCCCGCGCCAAGGCGAAGATGTGGTCGAAGGTCGAGCGGCTGAGGGAACTGCCGGGCTTGCGCATCTCCGATTTCGGTACCCGCCGCCGCCACAGTTTTCTCTGGCAGCGCTGGTGCGTCGAGGCGCTGAAGGAAGGCATCGGCCCGGCCTTTACCGGCACCAGCAATGTATTGCTGGCTATGGATTCCGATCTCGAAGCGGTGGGCACCAATGCCCATGAGCTGCCGATGGTGGCGGCTGCCCTGGCGCAGACCGACGAGCAGCTGCGCAACGCGCCCTACAAGATCCTGCGCGACTGGAACAAGCTCTATGGCGGCAACCTTCTGATCGTCCTGCCGGATGCCTTTGGCACTGCGGCCTTCCTGCGCGACGCGCCGGAATGGGTGGCCGACTGGACCGGCTTCCGCCCGGACAGCGCGCCGCCGATCGAAGGCGGTGAGAAGATCATCGACTGGTGGAAGAAGATGGGCCGCGATCCGCGCCAGAAGCTGCTGATCTTCTCCGACGGCCTCGATGTCGACGCCATCATCGATACCTACCGGCATTTCGAAGGTCGGGTGCGGATGAGCTTCGGCTGGGGCACGAACCTGACCAATGATTTTGCCGGCTGCGCCCCGACCGAAATCTCGGGCCTCAACCCGATCTCGGTCGTCTGCAAAGTCAGCGATGCCAATGGCCGTCCGGCGGTGAAGCTCTCAGACAATCCGCAGAAGGCGACCGGCGAACCGGCAGAGGTCGAACGTTACCTGAAATTCTTCGGCACCGAGGACAGGGTCGATCAGACCGTCCTGGTTTAGGCTTGCCACGCCGCACGGCCATCCCCGGATACGGCGCGGCCGTTCCGGGGCACGGCGTGGCCGTCCCGGGGCATATCGATGTGCCCGGCCATCGCGTCCTCGATTGACCAGCCGAAGCGCCAGGCGTCGAACATTGAAAACCATTCCTGAAGGTCGGTGATCGGCAGCACATCCGGTTTCGACATCGGATTGTCGGCCAGACTGCGGCCGAGCGAACGGTCGCGTGCGCCGCGTTCCTGCATCTCAAGCAGATCCTCGAACATCGTCACCCCCTCTTTAGATGGGTTTATGCAATCATGCTAATGAAGCCTTGTCGAGTCCGGATGCGACGATTCCGGTTTTTCACAGGATTAGCCCTAATTTGCTATCTCGACGCTGATTGACGGGGAGGCCCGGCTTCCTGGCTGGGGTCCGCCGCCGAGCCTCCCGGCTGGCCGATCTTCAAGTCGGCAGCGCCGACAACTTGTCGCCTTCCGGCCGGGGCGATCCAACCAAGATGAGATCAATGGTGAACGGTCGGCTAATATCCACCGGATCTGTGCCGATTCCATACGACCGGTCAGGTCGGCTGCGGCATGCCTCGACGGTTCAGGCCGCCAGCCTGCGAAACCGGGTTCTGATCCGGTCGAGGTAATAATGGCCGGGAGACGGCGCCGCCGTCATCGCATGGGCTTCCGAAGAGGGAACGCCCTCGAACAGCCGCTCCTCGCCATTCCTAAAGCAAATCCTGAGCCGCCCGTCTTCCTGGCTGAAATAGACGGATTTGATGATCTTCGACTTCACCGAAAGTTCTTCCACCTGTTTTACCTCTGTTTTTAGTTTTGCAGACGGTAAACCCAAACGTGCAAAGACGCGGTGAAGCAGCGTGGTAAAAATTCAGGAATCTTTCTGATCAACCCTGGCGTTTACTTCGATGGGGATCGGGCCTTCGTTTCCGCAGGTTATGGGAGATCAGGCGATGTTGACAAACTTTGCCAAACAACTCAATTTTGATGAAACGGAGAGCTTCGATGGCGACCATGAACGTATCGCTGCCCGATCCCATGAAAGATTGGGTGGAAGCGCAAACCAAAACAGGCCGTTATGCCAATGCGAGCGATTATGTCCGCGACCTCATCAGGAAAGATCAGGAGCGAAACGACAAGATCGCAGCTATGCAGCGCTTTGTCGATGAAGGCTTGAAGGGCGGCGTCGGGTCGCGGTCGAAGGACGAGCTGTTTGAGGCGGCGCGGGCGCGAGTGGAAAGCTCTCGCGGCAATTGATGATGGGCTTTCGCCTTACGGAAGAAGCGGAAGAGGACATTGTCGGCATAGCCGAAACGGGCATTCGCCTGTTTGGCTCAGCGCACGCTCGGCGCTACCATGATGAACTCTACGCCATTTTTGATCTGATTGCTGCCAATCCCCGTATGGCGCGCGAACGGCATGAAATTTCTCCTCCGATGCGCATTCATCCGTTCAAGGCCCATCTCGTCGTTTATACAATTGCGGAGGGCGATAATGTTCTCATTGTCCGTATTCGCCACGGACACGAAGATTGGTCCAGTCAGGTTTAAAATTCAATCTGTTGGATGAAAATGCGAAAAATGGCGGACAGGGAGGGATTCGAACCCTCGGTACGCTTTCACGTACACACGCGTTCCAGGCGTGCGCCTTAAACCACTCGGCCACCTGTCCTTTGGCGTTCGCACCAGGAGAGGAGCAAATCGTCGGAACGGCGCGATATATACCGATGAATTTTTGTCGATCAACCCAAATCTAACAGTTTTTTGACTTCTTCCGATAAAACTCGCTTGCGCCCGTCCATTGTGCTTCACCCCATCGATGACTATGTAATTCTCAAGGTGGAGAATGGCGCGGGTCCGCCGGAATTGTCCGGCATATCGAAGCGTCGGAGGAGTTGATGCGTTTCCTGTTGCGTCTGGCCAGTCTTGTCGCGCTTGCGGCGGCCGTTATTGCCGGGACCATCGATTCGATCCAGTCGGTTGCGGCATCCGCCGTTGTCATGACGCCGATGTCGGAGGCCTGGCAGGATGTGAGCCCGGACACGCTGACGTCGCTGCAATCTGCGCTTTCCTACTATATCCATCCCCGCTTCTATGCCTTCATCTTCCAGTGGCTGATGCTCCAGCCGGCCTTTGCCGTCTTTCTGGTGATCGCGCTGCTTCTCTGGATGATCGGCTACAAGAAGCCGCCGATCGCCGGTCGCTTCACCGCATAGCTGTTTGAGCCGGTGCGATCCGGCAAAAGACCGGGTGCATTTGCCCTTCCCCGGTTTCAGCAACGGCCAGCGGATCGGCTAAAAAATCCGCATCCCGGTCGGCGAGATGTCCAAAAATCCGCCCGGCAGAACTGATTTTCAGCAATTGCTGCAAATCTTTACCGCCTGAAAAATTTCTGGTGAATTTTTCCGTGAGCCATGCAAGGATGCGCGCAGCCAGGCCTCCGGGGGGAGGTCGGTGGTTCCGCAGACATGTCCGCAAAGGGCTTGCGGGAGGACCCCAAACAAATAGCAACAACAGGGCTGCAACTCATGAAAAAATCCCTTCTCACTCTTCTTGCCGTGGCTGCCATGTCGACGACGGCGCTTGCCGCCGATGTCAAGCCGGCGCTGGTTTACGGCACTGGCGGGAAGTTCGATAAGTCTTTCAACGAAGCGGCCTATAACGGCGCCGAGAAGTTCAAGGCCGAGACCGGCATTGCCTATCGCGACTTCGAGCCGACCGGCGACACCCAGGGCGAACAGGCCATCCGCAACTTCGCAAGCCGCGGCTTCAACCCCGTGGTCGCCGTGTCCTTCGCCTGGACTTCGGCCATTGAGAAGGTCGCAGCCGAATTCCCCGACACCAAGTTCATCATCGTCGACTCCGTCGTCGACAAGCCGAACGTCCGCTCGGTCGTCTACAAGGAAGAAGAAGGCTCCTATCTCGTCGGTATTCTCGCCGGCATGGCCTCCAAGACCGGCAAGGTCGGCTTCGTCGGCGGCATGGACATTCCGCTGATCCGCAAGTTCGAATGCGGCTATGAGCAGGGCGCTCGCGCCGCCAAGGCCGACATCCAGGTTTTCCAGAACATGACCGGCACCACCGGTGCGGCCTGGAATGACCCGGTTCGCGGCGGCGAGCTCACCAAGAACCAGATCGACCAGGGCGCCGACGTCATTTACGCGGCAGCCGGCGCCACCGGCCTCGGCGTTCTGCAGACCGCCGCCGACAACAAGAAGCTGTCGATCGGCGTCGACTCCAACCAGAACCATCTGCATCCGGGCTCGGTGCTGACCTCGATGGTCAAGCGCGTCGACCTCGCCGTTTACAACGCCTATACCGACACCAAGAACGACAAGTTCACCGGCGGCGTTCAGGCGCTCGGCGTCAAGGAAGATGGCGTTGGCGCCGCGATCGACGACAACAACAAGTCGCTGATCACGCCGGAAATGCAGGCCGCCGTCGACAAGGCCAAGGCCGATATCATTGCCGGAACCGTCAAGGTTCACGATTACACCTCGGACAATTCTTGCCCGAAGTGATCCGCGCCCTGATGTAATCGACGATTGAGATCGGGCGTATGGCGGAGGGGATTTTCGCCATACGCCCTTTTCTTATTTGGAGCCTGCTGTGACAGATAAGCCCGCTATCGAGCTTGTCGGCATCGATAAGAAGTTCGGTGCCGTCCACGCCAACAAGGACATCAACCTCACCGTTGCCAAGGGGACGATCCACGGCATCATCGGCGAGAACGGCGCCGGCAAATCGACGCTGATGTCGATCATTTACGGTTTTTACCACGCCGACAGCGGTGAGATCCGCGTGAACGGCAATCCGATCACCATTCGCGACAGTCAGGCGGCGATCGCCGCCGGCATCGGCATGGTGCACCAGCATTTCATGCTGGTCGACAATTTCACGGTGCTCGAAAATGTCATGCTCGGCGCCGAAGGCGGCTCGCTGCTGGCGAGAGGCGTCGCCTCGGCCCGCACCGAGCTCAAGCGGCTGGAAACGGAATACGGCCTCGAGGTCGATCCGGACGCGTTGATCGAAGAGCTGCCGGTCGGGCTGCAGCAGCGCGTCGAAATTCTCAAAGCGATGTATCGCGGCGCCGAAATCCTGATCCTCGACGAGCCCACGGGCGTGCTGACGCCGGCGGAGGCCGATCACCTCTTCCGCATCCTCAAGGTGCTGCGCGACCAGGGCAAGACGATCATCCTCATCACCCACAAGCTGCGCGAGATCATGGCGATCACCGATACGGTCTCCGTCATGCGCCGCGGCGAGATGGTCGCCACCCGCAAGACGGCGGAAACGACGGTGGAAGAACTCGCCGAGCTGATGGTCGGCCGCCGTGTGCTGCTGCGGGTGCAGAAGGGCGAGGCCAATCCAGGCGCTGCCGTGCTCTCCGTCCGCAACCTCACGGTCAAGGACAATCGCGGCGTCACCATGGTCGACAATGTCTCCTTCGACGTGCGCGCCGGCGAGATCGTCGGCATTGCCGGGGTTGCCGGCAACGGCCAGTCCGAATTGCTCGAAGCGATAGCCGGCATCCGCAAACCCACCTCCGGCGAAATCCTTCTCGACGGCCAGACGATCGACAAGGCCGATCCCGCCCGTCTGCGCGACCTCGGCCTCGCCCATATTCCCGAGGACCGCCACCACATGGGCCTGGTTCTGAAATTCGAGGAATATGAAAATTCCGTGCTCGGCTATCACCGCCGTCCGGGCTACAGCAAAGGTCCGCTGCTCGATCTCGAAGCGATCCGCAGGGATGCGATGGAGAAGATCGAAAAATACGACATCCGCCCGCCGAACCCGCGGCTGAAGACGGCAAACTTTTCCGGCGGCAATCAGCAGAAGATCGTCGTCGCCCGCGAGATCGAACGCGATCCGAAGATGCTGATCATCGGCCAGCCGACGCGCGGCGTCGATATCGGCGCCATCGAATTCATTCACCGCCGCATCATCGAAATGCGCGATGCGGGCAAGGCGATCCTGCTCGTCTCCGTCGAACTCGATGAGATCCGCGCCCTTTCAGACCGTATCCTTGTCATGTTTGCCGGCCATGTGGTCGGCGAGAAGACGCCCGATGCCGGTGAACAGACCCTCGGCCTGATGATGGCCGGCATTGCCGCGTGAGGCCTTTATGAGCACTGCTTCCGTTCCGCTACCAAACTGGATCAACTACGGCCTGATCCCGCTTTTGAACCTCATCGTCGCCTTCCTGATCTCCGGCTTCGTCGTCTGGCTGATCGGCGAAAGCCCGCTTGCCGCACTCTCCCTGCTGATCGAAGGCGCCTTCGGCAGCGGCGAAGGCGTCGGTTTCACGCTGTATTATGCGACGAGCTTCATCTTCACCGGCCTTTCCGTGGCAGTTGCCATTCATGCCGGCCTCTTCAACATCGGCTCCGAAGGCCAGGCCTATATCGGCGGTCTCGGCTGCGCACTGGTAGCGCTGGCGCTCGACAATTATGTGCCCTGGTATGTGACGATGCCGATCGCCATCGTCGGCGCCGGTATCTTCGGTGCGGCCTGGGCCTTCATTCCCGCCTTCCTGCAGGCCAAGCGCGGCAGCCATATCGTCATCACGACGATCATGTTCAATTACATAGCAGCCGCCCTCATGGTCTATCTGCTGGTGCACGTGCTGATCGTGCCGGGCAAGATGGCGCCGGAAACTCGGACTTTCCTCGAAGGTGGGCAGCTTCCGAAGCTCGGCTGGGTCATGAACATCTTCGGCGCCAAGTTGGGTGCCGCACCCTTCAACGTCTCCTTCATCATCGCACTTCTTGCCGCCTGGTTTGTCTGGATCCTCATCTGGCGCACCAAGCTCGGCTTTGAGATGCGCACGCTGGGCGTGAGCTCGACGGCGGCGGACTATGCCGGCATTCCTTATGCCCGCATCGTCATCATCGCCATGCTGCTGTCCGGTGCGCTCGCCGGAATGATGGCGCTCAATCCGGTCATGGGCTCTTCCGCTCGTTTGCAGGTGGAGTTTGTCGGCGGCGCCGGCTTCGTCGGCATCGCCGTGTCGTTGATGGGCCGCAACCATCCGCTCGGGATCATCTTCGCTGCAATTCTTTTCGGCACACTCTATCAGGGTGGTGACTGGATCTCCTTCGAAATGCCGAACATCACCCGTGAAATGATCCTCGTCATCCAGGGTCTGGTCATTCTGTTCGCCGGTGCGCTGGAATATATGTTCCGGCCGGCGATGGTGCGCGTCTATCAGCAATTCCAGCGAGCTTGAGGAGCGGACGATGGATTATTATGACATCTTCATCAACGTCCTAAGCTCGACGGTCCGGCTTTCCATCCCGCTGATCTTTACGGCGCTGGCGGGATTGTTTTCCGAGCGCGCGGGCGTTTTCGATATCGGTCTTGAAGGCAAGATGCTGGGCTCGGCCTTCGCCGCGGCCTGTGTGGCCTATCTCACCGGTTCTGCCTGGCTCGGACTCGGTGCCGGCATCGTCTGCTCGGTGGCGCTCAGCCTGGTGCATGGCTTCGCCTCGATCACCAATCGCGGCAATCAGATCGTCTCCGGTGTGGCGATCAATTTCTTCATCGCCGGCATCACCATCGTGCTCGGCCAGGCCTGGTTCGGCCAGGGCGGGCGCACGCCACAGCTGCCGCCGGATGCGCGCTTCGCGCCGATCATCCTGCCGGGCGCCGATGCCCTCCGTGACGTGCCGATCCTCGGCCCGCTCTATGCCAACGTCATATCGGGCAACAATATCCTCACCTATCTCGCCTTTCTCGCCGTGCCCTTCTCCTGGTGGGTGCTTTACCGCACCCGCTTCGGCTTGCGGATGCGCGCCGTCGGCGAAAACCCGGGTGCAGTCGATACCGCCGGCATCTCGGTCGCCTGGCTGCGCTACCGCGCCGTCATGTGCGCCGGCATCCTCTGCGGCTTTGCCGGCACCTATCTGGCGATCGCCCAGTCCGCCGCCTTCATCAAGGACATGTCGGCCGGCAAGGGCTATATCGCGCTCGCCGCTCTGGTCTTCGCCAAGTGGAAACCGGTGCCCGTCATGTTTGCCTGCCTGCTCTTCGGCTTCCTCGATGCGTTGGCGAATTTCATGCAGGGCAAGCAGGTGCCGGTGCTCGGCGAAGTGCCGGTCCAGGTCTTCCAGGCGCTGCCCTATGTCCTCACCTGCATCCTGCTTGCCGGCTTCATCGGTGTCGCGATCCCGCCAAAGGCCGGCGGCGTGCCCTATACGAAGGAACGTTGATCATGTCCCACGACCTGTTCGAAGCCGCGCGCGGCGCCATGGCCTTTGCCCATGCGCCCTATTCGAAATTTCCCGTCGGCGCGGCAATCCGCGCCGAGGACGGCAAGGTCTATACCGGCGCCAACATCGAAAACCTCTCCTTTCCGCAAGGCTGGTGCGCCGAGCCGACGGCAATCAGCGCCATGATCATGGGCGGGGCCAGGAAGATCGTCGAAATGGCTGTTATCGCCGAGAAGCTGCCGCTCTGCCCGCCCTGCGGCGGCTGCCGCCAGAAGATCTCCGAATTCGCTTCCAAGGACACGAAGATCTATCTCTGCGACGAGGCCGGCGTGCAGAAGACCATGACCATGGAAGAGCTTCTTCCCTTCAGCTTCGAGACGGAACTCGGATGAAGGCGACAGTCGACCTGCTCGCCGCATTGCTCGGCGCCATCAAGCCACGCCATGGCATCGTGCTCGGCTCCGGCCTCGGCTCCCTCGTCGGTCAGCTGGACGGCGCCGTACGTATTCCCTATCGCGACCTGCCGGGCTTTCCCGTCAGCGCCGTCTCCGGCCATGCCGGCGAGGTCGTTGCCGGCCGGCTCGGCGGCGTGCCCGTCGTCATGCTTTCGGGCCGCGTCCATTATTATGAGAAGGGCGATCCCAACGCCATGCGCCTGCCGATCGAGGTCTTGAAGGCGCTCGGCGTCGAGGCGCTGATCCTGACCAATTCAGCAGGATCGCTGCGTGACGACATGCCGCCCGGTTCGGTGATGCAGATCACCGATCATATCAACTATTCCGGCATGAACCCGCTGATCGGCGAGGAAAGCGATCATCGCTTCGTCGGCATGACCAATGCCTATGATGCCGCTCTTACTAGCGCGATGCGGAAGGCTGCGGCAAAGCTCAAGATCGAGCTGGCGCAGGGTGTCTATATGTGGTTCTCCGGCCCGAGCTTCGAAACGCCGGCCGAAATCCGCATGGCGCGCATCCTTGGCGCCGATGCCGTCGGCATGTCGACGGTGCCCGAGGTCATCATCGCAAGAATGCTGGGCCTGAGGGTTGCCGCCGCCTCCGTCATCACCAACTATGGGGCAGGCATGACCGGCAATGAGCTCAGCCATGAAGAAACCAAGGACATGGCGCCTGTCGGTGGCGCCCGTCTCGCCGCCATATTGAAAGACATGATTGCGGCCAGAACAGGATGATTTTAGGCCGGTCGGCCTAAAATCTGAATCCTGTTCTACATTAAATAGTGAGAGCATGATGTCGTCCGAAAACCGCTCACACTTTTCGGCATCATGCTCTAGAGGAAGTGAAGATGAATAGCCATTCCATCCGCGAAACGGCGGCGGTCGCCCTTTCCCTTCTCGATCTCACCAATCTGAAGGACGATTGCACCGAGGCGCAGATCGAAGCGCTCTGCGCCCGCGCGCAGACGCCCTATGGCAACAGCGCTGCGATCTGCATCTGGCCGCGCTTCGTCGCCCAGGCCCGCAATATCCTCGGCACCGGCCATGCCGTGCGGATCGCGACCGTCGTCAATTTCCCGGCGGGCGAGATGGAAGTGGCCGATGTCGCCGCCGAAACCCGCGAGGCGATTGCCGACGGCGCCGACGAGATCGATCTGGTCATCCCCTACCGCAAGTTCATATCAGGCAACGAGAAGGCGGTGACCGACATGGTCAAGGCGGTGCGCGCCGAATGCGTCGGCCCCGTTCTGCTGAAGGTCATTATCGAGACCGGCGAATTGAAGGAGGCGGCATTGATCCGCCGCGCCTCCGAACTTGCCATCGAAGCCGGCGCGGATTTCATCAAGACCTCCACCGGCAAGGTCGCCGTCAACGCGACGCTCGAAGCCGCCGACATCATGATCCGGGCCATTCGCGAAAGCGGACGCAAGGTCGGCTTCAAACCGGCCGGCGGCATCGGCTCGGTGGCCGATGCCGCGCTCTATCTCAGCCTCGCCGAAACCATCATGGCGCCGGATTGGGCGATGCCCTCGACCTTCCGCTTCGGCGCTTCCGGCCTGCTCGACGATATACTGGCGGTTCTAAGCGGAGCGCAGCCGGCATCGGCGGCGGCGTCGGGCTATTGAGATGATCCCGCAGGAGATCATCCGGCGTAAGCGCGACGGCGGCGAACTCGACGCTGCCGATATCCGATCGTTCATCGATGCGCTTGCCGCCGGTCGATTGTCCGAAGGCCAGATCGGCGCCTTTGCCATGGCCGTCTGGTTCAAGGGCATGTCGCGCCAGGAAATCGTGGCCTTGACGCTGGCGATGGCCGATTCCGGCGATCGGCTGCAATGGGCCGATATCGACCGTCCGATTGCCGACAAACATTCGACCGGAGGCGTCGGCGACAACGTGTCGCTGATGCTGGCGCCGATCGCCGCCGCCTGCGGCCTCGCCGTTCCGATGATATCGGGCCGCGGCCTCGGCCATACCGGCGGCACGCTCGATAAGCTCGAATCCATTCCCGGCTATATGATCACCCCGGATGCGGATCTGTTTCACCAGGTGGTCAAACAGGCAGGATGTGCCATCATCGGCCAGACCGGCGCCTTGGCGCCTGCCGACGGCAGGCTCTATGCCGTGCGCGATGTGACCGCCACCGTCGATTCCATTCCCTTGATCACCGCCTCCATCCTCTCCAAAAAACTTGCCGCCGGTCTTCAGACGCTGGTGCTCGATGTCAAGCTCGGCAACGGCGCCTTCATGGCTGAGCGCGAGCAGGCGGAAATTCTGGCACGGTCGCTGGTCGAGGTGGCGAATGGCGCGGGCGTGAAGACGTCGGCACTGATCACCGACATGAACGAGCCGCTCGCCGATAGCGCCGGCAACGCCGTCGAGATGCGCAACTGCCTGGATTTCCTGGCCGGCAGGAAAGGAAATACGCGGCTCGATACTGTCGTTCTTGCCTTCGCCGCCGAGATGCTGGAGAAATCGGGCATTGCCGCTTCGCCTGAGGAAGGCGAGGCAATGGCGCGCCGGGCCCTGTCGTCGGGCAAGGCAGCCGAGGTTTTTGCGCGGATGGTTTCCATGCTCGGCGGCCCGGCCGATCTCATCGAAAACCCGGACAGATACCTGGCTCGAGCCCCGGTTGAAAAGCCTGTCCCGGCTTCCCGGTCCGGCTGGCTTGCCGCCTGCGACGCCCGCGGCATCGGTGTCAGCGTCATCGATCTCGGTGGCGGAAGACGCCATCCCGCGGATCGGATCGATCATCGCGTCGGCTTCTCCGAACTCCTGCCGCTCGGCACCCGCGTGAATGCCGGCGAGCCGATCGCCCTCGTTCACGCCGCCGACGAAGCTGCGGCGGAGAGGGCAGCCGCAGCACTGGCCGCGCACTACCGCATCACCGAGGACGAGCCGGCGCTGAACCCCGTCATTGCGGGTCTTATCTGACGCAGTCTATTGCTTGAGGCTGAGCGAGCCGTCAGCGACGGAATAGGAGGCGAGCTTCTGCAGGAAGCTCATGCCGACCAGCGTCGTCGTCAGCGCGTCATCCCTAAGGACGAAGGCTTCGACATCGCGGACGCGGATGCCGCCGATTTCGATCCGGTCGAGCGTCACATGCGCGGCCTTGGTCTGGCCGTTGGCGGTGTTGACGCCATAGCGGAAATCGAGCTGGTTGGCTGTGAAGCCCAGCCGGCGTGCGAGCGTCTCGTTGAGCGCGACATAGGTAGCGCCCGTATCGATCAGGCCTTGAACCGGCTTGCCGTTGATCTTGAAACTGCCGGTATAGTGACCCTGCGCATCCGCCCGCATGCGGATCACATTGCTGCCGGAGACGGGTGCGGGGGCTGCGGGCTTACCGCTTTCGGTCGAGATGTAATTGGCGGAAAGAGTGTCGGCGGGCTGTTGGCCGGTGCCTGTGAAGAAGGACGGCACCTGTGTGGCGAGCACCGCGGCGATGCTGGCGAATATGATCGTACGCACAAGCATGAAACAGAAATCCTTCCTGTATAAACCCCGCTTCATGCGGGGCCTCATGCTTCCAGACTGCTAAGCCTGAAGTGCTGATAAGTTGCTAATATCGACAGCGAAAAGGCCCGGGGCGAACCGCCGGGCCTTAAAAGTCTTTCCATTTGGTAAAGGAAGGCTGAAATTACTTGGTGCCGTACATGCGGTCGCCGGCATCGCCGAGGCCGGGCACGATATAGCCCTTCTCGTTGAGGTGGCTGTCGATCGCCGCGGTGAAGACGGGAACGTCGGGATGCGCGGCGCGGAAATTGCGGATGCCTTCCGGAGCGGCAAGCAGGCAGAGGAAGCGGATATTGTGGGCGCCGCGTTCCTTCAGCTTGTCGATCGCCGCGATCGAGGAGTTGCCGGTCGCCAGCATCGGGTCGACAACGATGATCAGGCGCTCGGCCACATCTTCCGGCGCTTTGAAATAATATTCGACCGGCTGCAGCGTTTCGTGATCGCGGTAGACGCCGATATGAGAGACGCGGGCGGAAGGCACCAGATCGAGCATGCCTTCAAGCAGCCCGTTGCCGGCGCGCAGGATCGAGGCGAAGACCAGCTTCTTGCCTTCCAGGATCGGCGATTCCATCGTCTGCAGCGGCGTCTCGATCGTTGCCATCGTCAATTCGAGATCGCGGGTGACCTCGTAACAGAGCAGCGTGGAGATTTCGCGCAGCAGCCGCCGGAAACTTCCCGTCGATGTCTCCTTGCGCCGCATGATGGTGAGCTTGTGCTGCACAAGGGGGTGATCGATGACTGTGACGCCGTCCATGGGGAAGCCTTTCATTCTTTCTATCGAATGTTTCTTTCACGGAAATCGGCCCGACCGCAAGAGTGCAGCCGAATTTGCGCCGATCTTCCCCAACCTCCGGAGCCTTTCCCCGTCAGGAAAGGCGCGCACTCTCAAAGGCGGGCGAGCAGAGCCCTCCGCGTCTCCTCGTCGACGAAGGCCGCTTCGATTGCGGTGCGCGTCATGGCGTCGATCTCCGCATCGCCGAAGCCGAAAGCTTCAGCGGCAAGCGCATATTCCCGCTCGAGCGACGTATGGAAGAAGGGCGGATCATCCGAGCTGATCGTCACCGGCACGCCCGCTTCCTTCAGCCGGCGCAGCGGGTGCGAAGCGAAATCGGGAAAGACCCGCAGGGCGATATTGGAGCCGGGGCAGACCTCGAGCACGGTGCCGAGATCGGCAAGCCGCTTCACCAGATCGAGATCTTCGACGGCGCGCACGCCATGGCCGATGCGCGCGGGGCGCACGGCATCAAGTGCATCGGCGACGCTGAAGGCGCCGCAAACCTCGCCGGCATGGATGGTGAGTCCCAGGCCGGCATCGCGGGCGATATCGAAGGCGCGGGCATAATCGGCCACGCGGCCCATGCGCTCTTCGCCGGCAAGATTGAAACCGGTGATCAACGGATTGCCTGCCTTGGCGGCATATTCGGCCGCACCGATCACGCTCTCCGGGCCGAAATGCCGCTCGCCGGTGACGATCAGCCGGGCCTCGATGCCGCCCTTTTCCCGAGCGCGCCGGATGCCTTCGCAGACACCCGCTATATAGGCATCGGCGCCGAGCCCGATGCGTTTGCCATGATCGGGTGAGACGATGAGTTCGCTGTAGATCGTGTTGATGGCGGCCAGTTCATCGAGATAGGTTTCGGTCAGAAGCGCATAGTCCTCCTCGGTCTTGTAGACCTCCGAAACCTTGTCGTAGCATTCGAGGAAGCTTGCGAAATCATGCCAGACATAGGCGCCGTCGCGAAGCTGCCCGCTGATGTCGATGCCGTATTTCCGCGCCTGCGCCTCGGTCAGGGCAGGCGGTGCCGCACCCTCCAGATGGCAGTGCAGCTCGACCTTCTTCAAATGCGATGTCACAGAAAACTCCTTCCGTGCGGTCCGGCCGGAATGCCGAGATGGCGCGCAATGCTTTCGCCGATATCGGCATAGGTGCGGCGTACGCCGATCGAACGCGACCTTATGCCGGGGCCATAGGCGATAACAGGCACGCGTTCGCGCGTATGGTCGGTGCCGCGCCAGGTCGGATCGCAGCCATGATCGGCGGTAAGCACGACGAGGTCGCCCAGCTTCAGCTTCTTGTGGACTTCGGGCAGGCGCGCATCGAAAGCTTCGAGGGCTGCTGCATATCCCGGCACGTCACGGCGATGGCCGTAATTCATGTCGAAATCGACGAAATTGGTGAAGACGAGATCGCCGTCCTCCGCCTCGTCGATCGCCGACAGCGTCGCATCCATCAGCGCCTCGTTGCCGTTTGCCTTGATCAGCCTGGAAATGCCCTGATGGGCGAAGATGTCGCCGATCTTTCCCACAGCATGCACATGCCGGCCGTGCTCGAGCAGCCGGTCGAGCAGGGTCGGCTCCGGTGGCAGCACGGAGAAGTCGCGCCGGTTTCCGGTGCGCTGGAAGGTGGAGGCCGAATGGCCGACGAAGGGCCGGGCGATGACGCGGCCAATATTGTAGGGATCAAGCAGTCCCCGGGCGATACGGCAGAAGGCGAGCAGCCGATCGAGGCCGAAATGCACCTCATGCGCCGCGACCTGGAAGACCGAATCCGAAGAGGTGTAGCAGATCGGCTTGCCGGTGCGGATATGGTCCTCGCCGAGCCGGGCGATGATATCGGTTCCCGAGGCATGACAATTGCCAAGAATGCCCGGCACTTCAGCCTGCCGGCACAGCGCCTCGATCAATTGCTGAGGGAAGGCGTCGCCCTCGGTCGGGAAATACCCCCAGTCGAAGCTGACCGGCGTGCCGGCGATCTCCCAATGGCCGGACGGCGTATCCTTGCCGCGCGAGATTTCGCTGGCGGCGCCATAAACGCCGTAAACCTTGTCCGGGACGGGCATGCCGGCGGGGAAACGGCCGGAGGCGGACCGTGCGATGTGCATCAATCCCAGTTCCGACATGTTGGGCAGGGAAAGCGGCCCGCCACGCAATCCGTCGCGATCGCCGGCTCCGGCTGCACAGAATTCGGCGATGTGACCGAGCGTATCGGCACCCTCGTCGCCATAGGCCGCCGCATCCGGCGCGCCGCCGACGCCGAAGGAATCCAGAACGAAAAGAAAGGCACGCGCCATGTTACACCCGAGAGACCGATCACCCCTCCGGTATGTCGGAAGCGGCTAAGGCCCAGGCATATAATGCCGCGGCCGGCTTGGCAAATTCGAGATCGTGAAGGCCGTCAGCAGTCGCCGCAGGGGATCGAATCGCCTTGCCGCTGGCGGTAGAAATAGCTGCGGCTGATGGTGATCGTGCGCATCCCATCCGGCATGAAGTTCGGCGCGAACAGGAACATTGTATAGGGAATGCTGAGTTCGGTGCGGACGAGGAAGCTGTTGGCCGTCTTCATGTCCGAGGGCACGTCGCTGACGGCGGTGTTCTTGGCATAGGGCACGCTCCCGTCCTGCGCCCAGGACCAGAGTACCTTCGCATTGGCGCTGGCGTCGACGGTAATCCCGGTGATCTTCAGCGTCAGCGAGGTCGAGTTGTAGGGCACGAAGATCGCGGTTGCGACCGACCGCATCTCTGCGAGCGTGCTCTTCGTGACCGATTGCTGCTGGGTGACAAGATCGGCGATCGAACCGGCGGCGCGGGTCGCACGCTTGGAGACGCTGAGGCCGATCGTGATCTCGAAAGCGCCGATATAGAGCATCACGAGCACGGGAAAGAGGATCGCAAATTCGATCGCGCCGGCGCCCTTGCGCTCTCGGATCAGCCGCCGCGCCGTCAGTGCCAGTCTGGTGAACGGGTTGCGCAATGCCATTATGGATACTGCTCGTTCTGGAAGGCCGCGGTCGCGATAATCAGATATTGCGTCGGCATCGAACCGTCGGAGGGACGGATCGTCGTGATGTAAGGCCGGACCAGATCCGTGATGATTTCCCAGCGATAGTAAGCGCGCACCATGTTGATCGTGCCGGCGCCGCCGGGCGTATATTTGATAGCGGCCGTATTGATGTCGGAATATCTGTCGGTGGAGAGCTTGGGGATTGTCGTCGGAATGGCCGAGAAGGCGGTGAAGGTCTGCACATCCAGGTAAAGCTTGCTCGGCGTGGCGGCCTCGGTCGCCGAGCAGCTGATCAGGATCGCGATCTCGCCGCAGAAGGCCTGACGGAATTGCGTTTGAGTCATATCGGTCGTACGGCCGAGATTGTAGGTGATCTGCCCGGTCCGCATCCGGCGGCTCATCGTATCGACGGCATTGGAGACGAGTTCTTCGGCGGCGAAAGCGATGAAGGTTTCGAGGATCGCGAAGATTACGACGAAATAAGGGATGGCAAGCAGGGCGAATTCGATCGCCGCCGCGCCGTCGCGCGAGCGGGCGGCAGCGCGAAACTGGGAAAAACGGAACGGCGCAAAGGCGCGCTCCTCATCCGTCTTCTGATCAACTACCGTCATTGCCTGGACCCGAGCGACATCTACCTGCCACACTAGGGTCCGTTCGTTGATTTTCCGTTTCAGTCCGATACGACGATTTTAACGAATGGCGAAGATCCGAGCCGAGCCGATCAGGGTGACGTGCCGCCGGCCGCTTGCTGCGCATGCTGCTCGCAGTTCGGCGTGCAGGACAGCACGGAGCGCTCCGTCTGCCGGTAGACGCGCACCGTGTTGCCCTCGTCGATCGACACCAGGATGCGCTCGTCGAGGATGGCGTTGCCGTCGGCGTCCAGCAGAACGAGATTGGTTGTGCCGAAGCTGCGTCCTGTCAGGACGATCGTCTTGGCATCGGCGACGGTCGCGTCGGCGACCTTGGCATTGCCGACGATCACCTTGCTGACGGGGCGGTCGAGCTTCAACACGCGCGCGTGATCCATATAGACGCGCAGCATGTCATCGTCTGCGGCCGCGGAAACTCCCGAAACACCGAAAACGGCGATCATGCCGGCAAAGAAAATGGTTTTGCCGCTCGATGACATTTGGTCCTCTTTCACGATCACAGCGCAATAGCGCATAGAATGGAAAAAAATGGTGAATGAAGCTTTAAACTCACCCAGTTGTTTCGAGGTGAGGCAGGATGATCCGATTTGGCACGCGCTCCGGGCAGCACACGTCCCAGTTGGCGGCGGCCCCAGCGCTATTTCCAGGTGAAACCCGTCGTTAACCCAGGAATATCGTTAAATATTGAGAGAAATGAATAAGATAATACTTACCATACAGCGGCCTCTTACTGCCTTCACATCTCGTTAACTCTTTTTCTTAAGCCGATAGAAACGCCCATTCACTAGATTGCGGTCATCCGATCAACGGCAACAGTTGGCGGACGTGCTGAACATCAACTGGAGTTAGGAGTAACCATGACCAAGCTTTTTAGCCGTTTTCTGAAGGACGAATCCGGCGCGACCGCAATTGAATACGGCCTGATCGCCGCCCTCATTTCCGTCGCGCTCATCACCGGCGCAACGAGCCTCGGCGGCAAGATCGGCAACACGTTCAACGGCCTGAGCACCAAGATGGACGGCGCCACTTCGGCGGCCAACTAAGCGAGCTGCCGCGAAGCGGCATCTCCCATTCTGGCCGGAACTGCTCTGGCTGGTCTATCGAGCGGGCTCACGCGCCGTACGGCCGTGAGCCTTTTCGCATCTTACGATGATCGGGTATACGCATGATCGCAGCTGCAGTCTTTCTAATTCTGCCACTCTGCCTCGCCATGGCGGCCTTCTCGGATCTGTTCACCATGACGATCCCGAACCGCGTTTCCCTGATCCTTATCGTCTCGTTCCTCGTGCTCGCGCCGCTTTCCGGCCTGGGCCTAGCGGCAATCGGCATACATCTTGCCGCTGCCGCTATCGTGCTTGCCGCCTGTTTTGCGCTTTTTGCCTTCAATGTGATGGGCGGTGGGGACGCCAAGCTTCTGACCGCCACCGCGCTCTGGTTCGGCCTGAACCAATCCCTTGCCCTGCTGATGGCCGACGTCGCCATGATCGGCGGTCTCATCACCCTGCTCATCCTGCTGGTGAGAACGCAGTCGAACACCATTCTCGCCATCGGCCTGCCGGTGCCGAACTCGGTGCTGCTCGCCAAGAAGATCCCTTACGGCATCGCCATCGCGATCGGCGGCTTCATGGCCTTTCCGTCCTCACCGATCTTCATCGCCGCGCTGGAAAGCCTGAAATAACGGCATTTTAAATGCTCGTTAACTTAAAATGTAAGCGTTCCATTAACCATAATTATACCAATTGCTGAGCATTCTGCAGGGCGAACATATCGTGCCTTGAGGAATGATCGATGAAACCGGCCCGCCTGATAATCCTAGCTGTCGCCCTGGTGGCAGCCGGCCTCGCCGGCTTCCTGGCGATGCAAATGGCCGGAAGTGGCAGTGTCGTCACCCAGGTCCAGTCGGTCATCGAGAAAGAACCCACCGTCAACATCCTCGTCTCGAGCGCCAATCTGCCGGTCGGCGCAAGGCTGGGCGACGACACGGTGCATTGGATGGCCTGGCCGAAGGACGGGGTCGTCCAGGGATTCATCACCGAAGCCGACAAGCCGGATGCGATCAAGGATCTGCAGGGCGCCGTCGTGCGTCTGCCGATCTTCGAAGGCGAGCCGATCCGGCCTGAAAAGGTCGCCGATTCCAGCAGCCGTATCCTGTCCTCGCTGTTGCCGGCCGGCAAACGCGCCGTTGCGACCGAGATATCCGTGGCAACGGGCGCCGGCGGCTTCATCCTGCCGAACGACCGCGTCGACGTCATCATGGTCCGCAAGGGCACCGAGGCCAACAAGCTCATCACCGAAACAGTGCTCAGCAATGTCCGCGTTCTCGCCATCGACCAGCAGATCCAGGAACAGGACGACGGCTCGAAGGCCGTGGTCGGCACCACTGCGACGCTCGAGCTTACGCCCGATCAGACCAAGGTTCTCGCCGTCGCCCAGCAGATGGCCGACCGGCTGTCGCTCGCGCTGCGCTCGGTCGCCGATGCGCAGGAGCAGGATACCAGTGCCGCCGACTACCTGCTCAGCGGTGACAACGGCAGTGCGATCATTCAGGTCATCAAGTCGGGCTCCATCGTAACGGACGCCGGCGAAGCGCCGAAGCCGGAGTAAAGGGACGTGGAAATGGGCAATTCAACGCGGCGCGCCAAGCTTCTTCTGACAGGCAGCCTTTCGTTTGCGGTTTGCGTCACCGGCCTGGCGCCAGCCCCTTTCGGGCCGCTGCTCGCCCTCGATCAGGCGCGTGCCGATTCTGGAAACCTTATCCGCATCGCGCAGACCGGCCCCGACGCGCATCGTCGGCTGAAGCTCGGGTTGAACAAGGCCGTCGTCGTTGATCTGCCGGAGGATGCGCACGATATTCTCGTATCCGATCCGAGCATGGCCGATGCCGTCACCCGTACCTCACGGCGCATCTATCTGTTCGGCAAGAAGGTCGGTCAGACGAATATTTTTGTCTTCGGCGCCGGCGGGCAGGAGATCATCAATCTCGATATCGAGATCGAACGCGACGTCTCCGGTCTCGAAGCCAATCTCCGCCGCTTCATTCCCGATTCCGCCATCAACGTCGAAATCGTCTCCGACAACATCGTCCTGACCGGCACCGTGCGCACCCCGCAGGACGCCACGCAGGCCGCCGATCTCGCCCAGGTTTTCCTGAAGGGCGGCGAGGCGACGACGAGAACGGAGACGGCGTCCGGCACTGGCGGCGACAGCGCGGTGGCGCTCTTTGCCGAAGGCCGGCAGACTTCCCAGGTCGTTAACCTGCTGAAGATCGAGGGTGAGGACCAGGTCACCCTCAAGGTCACGATCGCCGAGGTCCGTCGTGAGGTGCTGAAGCAGCTCGGCTTCGACAACCTGGTTTCCAATTCCTCCGGCATGACGGTCGCCCAGCTCGGCACTCCCAGCGCCGACAGCGCGACGGCGACGGTTGGCGGCGGCCTGGCGGCACTCTTCAAGAGCTCGATCGGCAAATACGATATCTCCACCTATCTCAATGCGCTGGAGCAGGCCAAGGTCGTCAGGACGCTTGCCGAGCCGACGCTGACGGCTATCTCCGGCCAGGCCGCGACCTTCAATTCCGGCGGCCAGCAGCTTTACTCGACGACCGACAGCGACGGCAATGTCACCGTCGTGCCCTTCAATTATGGTATCAACCTGGCCTTCAAGCCGGTTGTCCTGTCGTCGGGCCGCATCAGCTTGGAGATCAAGACCAACGTCTCCGAACCGGTGGCCGGCAGCGGCAACGCCACCTATCAGCGCCGTTCGGCAGAGACCTCGGTGGAGCTGCCCTCGGGCGGCTCGATCGCGCTCGCCGGCCTCATCCGCGACAACGTCTCCCAGACGATGGGCGGCACGCCCGGCGTTTCGAAGATTCCGCTGCTCGGAACGCTGTTCCGCCAGAAGGGCTTCGAACGTCAGGAAACCGAGCTCGTCATCATCGCAACGCCCTATCTGGTGCGTCCGGTGGCGCGCAATCAGCTGAACCGGCCGGACGACAATTTCAGCCCCGAGAACGACGGTGCGACCTTCTTCCTCAACCGTGTCAACAAGGTCTATGGCCGCCGCGAGGCACCCGTCGCGGATGCACAATTCCACGGCTCGATCGGGTTTATCTACAAATGAGTGGAGGCGCATCGGCAGCAATGGCACAGAACAGAGATCAGGCGATGGCCTTCATGACTTCGACGACACCCCGGCTTGCAATCTCCAAGGCGCTTTTCGTCACGGCCGCCGTTTCGGTGGCGATCCTTTCCGGATGCGCCGGCCCGCACGACCAGCTGACAACCGGCGGCATTCCGGATGATTACCGTGCCCGTCACCCGATCATCGTCACAGAGGCCGAGCAGACGGTGGATATTCCGGTTGCTTCCACCGATCGGCGCCTGACCATCGCTCAGCGCGATCTCATCCGCGGCTTTGCCGCAAACTATATCTCCCGCGCCTCGGGTCCGGTGTATGTATTGTCGCCGGAAGGCTCGCCGAATTCGGCAGCCGCCCATCAGCTGCGCAATCAGGTCCGCGCCGAGTTGGCGTCGAGAGGGATCGCGAGCTCGAAAATCATCAATACCTCCTATGCCGCCGCCGGTGCCGGCGATGCGGCGCCGATCCGCCTGAGCTTCACCGGCACGACCGCGGTCACCACGCAGTGCGGTCAGTGGCCGAAGGACATTTCGAACGATTTCGCCAATCAGAATTACTATAATTTCGGCTGCGCCACGCAGAACAACCTCGCCGCCCAGGTCGCCAATCCGGAGGACCTGGTGGCGCCTCGCGGCATGACGCCGATCGACGCGCAGCGGCGCAACAATGCGATCCAGGAATACCGAACGACGACATCGACGATCGAGGATGTCGCCGGCAGCGACAGCAGCTTCTGAGGCGAGACGGGACGATGAGCGCCATCGAATACGAGATCAAGAATCCCAGCGAGCTTCGTCACGCCGAAGAGGCGGTGCGCATGGCGGATCTGGAAGCCATGCGGCCGCTGCCGCGCATTTCCGTTCACGCCTTCTGCGAGAGCGAGACCCTGCAGCATGTCATGGAACGCTGTGCCAATGACCGGCGCATGGCGAAGGTGAGCCTGCGCATCACCAGCGGCGGCATCGCCGCTGCCGCCAATATGTTTTCCGGTGCGCCGACGCCGAACCTCATCATCCTCGAGACCAAGGCGAATGTCGGAAGCCTCCTTGCCGAGCTCGCCCCGCTCGCCGCGGTCTGCGATCCGACCACCAAGGTCGTCATCGTCGGCTACTATAACGATATCGGACTGTATCGCGAGCTGATCCGCAACGGCATTTCCGAATACATGGTCCAGCCCGTCGCCATGCCCGATATCCTTGCGGCGATGGCCTCGATCTTCGTCGATCCGGAAGCCGAGCCGCTCGGCCGCAGTATCGCCTTCATCGGCTCGAAGGGCGGCACCGGCGCTTCCACCATCGCCCATAATTGCGCTTTCGGCATTTCCAATCTCTTCTCCACCGAGACGATCCTCGCCGACCTCGACCTTCCCTATGGCACGGCGAATATCGACTTCGACCAGGATCCGGCCCAGGGCATCGCCGAGGCGGTCTTCGCGCCCGACCGTCTCGACGAGGTCTTCCTCGACCGCCTGCTGACGAAATGTTCCGAGCATCTGTCGCTGCTCGCCGCACCCTCGCTGCTCGACCGCGCCTATGATTTCGACGGCCAGGCCTTCCAGCCGGTGCTCGACGTCCTGCAGCGCAGCGCCCCCGTCACCGTGCTCGACGTTCCGCATGCATGGTCGGAATGGACCCGCTCGGTGCTGGCGAGCGTCGACGAGGTGGTCATCGCGGCCGTTCCCGATCTTGCCAACCTGCGCAACACCAAAAACATGCTGGATGCGCTGCGCAAGATGCGGCCGAATGATAAGCCGCCGCATCTCATTCTCAATCAGGTCGGCATGCCGAAACGTCCCGAGATCTCGCCGTCGGATTTCTGCGAGCCTTTGGAGATCGATCCGATCGCGATCATCCCCTTCGATATCAACCTCTTCGGCAACGCCGCCAACAGCGGCCGGATGATCTCGGAAGTCGATCCCAGGTCGCCGACGGCGGAAACCTTTTCGCAGATATCGCACATCGTCACCGGCCGAGCGGCGATCAGGAAGGCGAAGAAGGGCGGCCTGCTGGGCCTCCTGAAGCGCAAGTAACGACAAGAACGAGCAGATTGGATCGAGGGCATGTTTGGAAAACGCGGAAACGAAGGTTTCGGAAAGGCTGGGGGTGCGATCGCTTCTCCGCCGCCGGCTCCGGCCGCGCCCGCATCCGCACCCGTGGCATCCTCTCCCTCCATTCTGGTCGAACCCTCGCGCGAGAACCAGCGCCAGCAGATGACGCCGCCGCCGATGCAGGCGCCGCAACGTAAGCGCCCCGTTCGCACCGACGAATATTACGACACCAAACAGCAGGTCTTTTCTGCACTGATCGACACGATCGATCTCTCGCAGCTTTCCAAGCTCGACGGCGAAAGCGCGCGCGAGGAAATCCGCGACATCGTCAACGACATCATCACCATCAAGAATTTCGCGATGTCGATCTCCGAGCAGGAAGAGCTGCTCGAAGATATCTGCAACGACGTCCTCGGCTACGGTCCGCTGGAGCCGCTGCTGGCGCGCGACGACATCGCCGACATCATGGTCAACGGCGCTGGCCAGACCTTCATCGAAGTCGGCGGCAAGACGATCGAATCGGAAATCCGTTTTCGCGACAACGCGCAGCTTCTTTCCATCTGTCAGCGGATTGTTAGCCAGGTCGGCCGGCGCGTCGATGAATCGAGCCCGATCTGCGACGCGCGCCTGCCCGATGGCTCGCGCGTCAACGTCATCGCGCCGCCGCTGTCGATCGACGGGCCGGCGCTCACCATCCGCAAGTTCAAGAAAGACAAGCTGACGCTCGATCAGCTCGTCCGTTTCGGTGCAATCACGCCGGAAGGCGCGACCGTGCTGCAGATCATCGGGCGAGTGCGCTGCAACGTCATCATTTCAGGCGGCACGGGTTCGGGCAAAACGACCCTCCTGAACTGCCTGACCAATTATATCGACCGCGACGAGCGCGTCATCACCTGCGAGGATACGGCCGAACTGCAGCTGCAGCAGCCGCATGTCGTGCGTCTGGAAACGCGCCCGCCGAATATCGAAGGCGAGGGCGAGATCACTATGCGCGATCTCGTCAAGAACTGCCTGCGTATGCGCCCCGAGCGCATCATCGTCGGCGAAGTGCGCGGACCCGAGGTATTTGACCTGCTGCAGGCGATGAACACCGGTCACGACGGCTCGATGGGCACGATCCACGCCAACACCCCGCGTGAATGCCTGAGCCGTATCGAATCGATGATCGCCATGGGCGGCTTCACGCTACCGGCAAAGACGGTGCGCGAGATCATCTCCACCTCGGTCGACGTCATCATCCAGGCGGCGCGCCTGCGCGACGGTTCGCGCCGCATCACTCAGATCACCGAGGTGATCGGCATGGAAGGCGACGTCATCATCACCCAGGATCTGATGCGCTACGAGATCGAAGGCGAAGACGCGGGCGGCCGATTGATCGGCCGGCACATGTCGACCGGCGTCGGCAAGCCGCATTTCTGGGATCGGGCTCGTTACTTCAACGAGGAAAAGCGCCTGGCCGCCGCCCTCGACGCGATGGAAGCGAAAACCAAGGATTAGGCTGATGTTCGGGTTCGATCCGGTAGTCCTGGCAATCGTCGTCCTCGCTGCAGTTTCCGCGGCGGCGGTCGCCTATGCCCTGATGTTTTCCCGGATCGAGGCCGACAAGAAATCGGCAAGCCGCATCAATCGTGTGAAATCGGCAGAGGTCGACCGGGTCAAGGTCAAGGCTGCTCGCGACCGCGTGCAGGAACTGTCGAAGCGGCGCAAGTCGGTGCAGGACAATCTGAAGGATCTGGAAAAACGCCAGCACGAAAAAACCCGTAAGACCCTGTCGATGAAATCCCGCCTGTTGCAGGCCGGCCTGCCGATCAGCGTGGGGAAATTCTATCTCATCAGTGCCATCTTCGCCTCGGTGCTGCTGTTCGGGGCCTTCGTCGTCGGCGCATCTTGGATGGTCATGATCGGCATTGCCGTCGTTGCCGGTCTCGGCCTGCCGCGCTGGGTTCTCGGCTTCCTGATCAAGCGCCGCCAGAACAAATTCCTCAACGAGCTCCCGAATGCACTCGACGTCATCACCCGCTCGATCAAGTCAGGTCTGCCGCTCAACGATGCGATCCGGCTGATCGGAACCGAAGGCACCGAGCCGGTCAAGAGCGAGTTCCGGCGAGTAATCGAGGCGCAGCAGGTGGGCCTCAGCATTCCCGACGCCTGCGCCCGCATGACGCTCCACATGCCGCTCCAGGAAGTCAACTTCTTCGCGATCGTCATCGCCATCCAGTCGCAGGCGGGCGGCAATCTGTCGGAAGCGATCGGCAACCTCTCCAAGGTGCTACGCGAGCGCCGGAAGATGAAGGCCAAGGTGTCGGCGCTGTCGATGGAAGCCAAGGCGTCGGCCGTCATCATCGGCGCGCTGCCCTTCATCGTCGCGACCCTCGTCTACCTCACCTCGCCGAACTACATGATGATCCTTTTTACCGATCCGCGCGGTCATTTCATCATGGGTGTCTCGGCGATCTGGATGTCGATCGGCATCTTCGTCATGCGCAACATGGTCAATTTTGACATCTAGCGGAAGGAAGCACCATGTCGCAGGACCTCGCCGCAACGCTGACCAATCCGGGCATGCTGATCGCCATCTTTGTCGCGATCGCCGTCTTCGCCACTTTCTACACGATCGCCATCCCCTTTTTCGAGCGCGGCGATCTCAGCAAGCGCATGAAGGCTGTTTCGACCGAGCGCGAGCAGATCCGCGCCCGCGAACGCGCCCGCATGAATACCGATCCGGCCGGCAAGGCGTCGCTCCGCAGCCAGAACAATCGCTCGGTCCGCCAGATCGTCGAGCGGTTCAACCTGCGCCAGGCGCTGGTCGACGAAAATACGGTCAACAAGCTGCGTGCCGCCGGTTTCCGCTCGGAGAATGCGCTGAATACCTTCCTTGTCGCGCGCTTCCTGCTGCCCTTCCTCTTCCTGGCGCTTGCCGCCTTCTGGGTCTTCGGCCTCGGCAACCTCGCCGAAAGGGGCATGCCTATCCGCCTCTTTGCCGTCATCGGCATCGGCTATATCGGTTTCTACGCGCCCAACATCTATATCTCCAACCGCATGGGCAAGCGTCAGCATTCGATCAAGCGCGCCTGGCCGGATGCGTTGGACCTGATGCTGATCTGCGTCGAATCCGGTATCTCGATCGAGGCGGCGATGCGTCGCGTGTCGGAGGAACTTGGCGAGCAGTCGCCGCCGCTCGCCGAAGAGATGGTCCTGACGACGGCAGAGCTTTCCTTCCTGCCGGATCGCCGGGTGGCGCTGGAAAACCTTGCCACGCGCACCCAGATCGAACTGGTGCGGTCGGTGACCCAGGCGCTGATCCAGGCCGATCGCTACGGCACGCCGGTCGCCCAAGCGCTGCGCGTTCTCGCTCAGGAAGGGCGCGACGAGCGCATGAACGAGGCGGAAAAGAAGGCGGCCGCCCTGCCGCCGAAACTGACGGTGCCGATGATTCTGTTCTTCCTGCCGGTGCTGATCGCCGTCATTCTCGGCCCGGCCGGCATCCAGGTGGCGGACAAGTTCTGACGGGTGCGCGGACGATATGTCGTCCGTGCCCGTGACGGGCGCCGGCATAGCTGCTAAACGGGATGGACGATGATCGGCTGCACGGAGGCCGTGCGTCTCTGACGCCTTCCATACCGAAAGAGAGGTTCACATGTCTTCTCAGGGCATTTTCATCAGCATCATGGCAGCCCTGGTGGTCGGCGCCATGAGCCCCGGCCCGAGCTTCGTCGTCGTCTCCAGGATCGCCATTTCACGGTCGCGGCTGGACGGACTTGCGGCCGCGCTGGGCATGGGCGCCGGTGGTGTGGTGTTTGCCGTGCTGGCGCTCGCCGGGCTGACGGCGCTGCTATCTCAATTCGGATGGCTCTATATCCTGCTGAAGGTCGCAGGCGGCGCCTATCTCGTCTATATCGCCGTCAATATCTGGAAAGGCGCCGGTCGGCCGCTCGAGGTTTCCGACGCCGTCCATGGCCACCGCGCGCCGATGCGCAGTTTCGCGACCGCGCTGCTGACCCAGCTCAGCAACCCGAAGACCATCATCGTCTATGCCAGCCTGTTTGCCGCGTTTTTGCCGAGGACGGTGCCGCTCGATCTCATCTTCGCGCTGCCGCTCGGTGTCTTTGCGGTGGAGGCGGGCTGGTATTCGATCGTGGCGCTCGCTTTTTCGGCCCGCCATCCGCGGCGGCTCTATCTCCATGCCAAGGGCTGGATCGACCGGGCCGCCGGCGCCGTCATGGGCGGCCTCGGTCTCCGTCTCATCCTTTCGGGCATCAGCGTCCGCTGAACACGGTTTAGTTGGTATTGCTGTCGTCCGCCGCGCCCGGCGTCTTGTCCTTGGCGGCGAGCTTCTGCCAGGAGTTCTGCTGCGAGAGCATGCCCCTGAGATAGGCGACATTGGCATCGGCCTGCTGCGGCGAAAGTTCGCGCCGCGCGATCTGCTCGGCTTCCGGGAAACGTCCCTGCAGGCCGACGACGAGGGCAAGGTTCTGCCTGACGCGGCTGTCGGCGTTTGGTTGGCCGGCGGCCGAGCGCAGATAGGTTTCGGCCGTGCGCAGGTCGCCGGTCAGCACGTAGGACATTCCGAGATTGGAGAGGATGGACGGTTCGTTCGGCTGAATGTCGAGCGCGTCGCGGTAGCGCTGCCTGGCCTCGCTTGCCCGGCCCATCTGATCGAGGATCGCGCCTTGGGCCGAGATCAGCCTCCAGTCCGGACGATCCGGTGTCTGGGCCCGGCCGATCGTGTCGAGCGCCTGCTGGAACTGTCCGGCTGCCGCTTGCGCCTTGCCATAGGCGGCCAGCACGGTGCGGTCGCCGGGATTGGCGATCGCCACCTGCTGCATGACGGCGAGTGCCTGCGCGTCACGGCCGTTCATGCGCAGCAGATTGGCATAGTTGACGCCGGTGACGGGATCGCGCGGGTTCTTGTCATAGGCCTGGCCGAGCCGATCCGTTGCCGAGCGCAGCTCGGTCGCGTCCATCTCTTCGACCGGCTTGGTGAGTTTCGGCACCGAGCCTGTCGTCATCCGGTCCTTCGTCGTCGTCGAGCAGCCCGCCAGCGCAAGGACGATCAGCGACGCCGCGACGCCCTGCAGGAAGCGATTGGTGGATATGGTGGTGAGCGAGGCAGGCATGACGCGTTCCTGATTCCGAAATCGGCGCCTGACCTCGAACGCGGAACAGGGAAAGGTTTGACGCAATCTTCGCTCCAGCAATAGTCTGTTAACCCTAACAGACCGTTAAGGAGTGATTCCTGACGACCGCCGAAGGACAATCATGGCCCCCTATCAGTTCATCGAAAGACCGACCCCCTTCAACACGAAGGGCGGTTCGACGCTGCCGATCTTTGCCGTCACACCCGCCCATATCGAGACCGGCACAATCGATCCGATCGCCCTCGACTGGGCGAAAAAGGCAGGGTTCAAGGCAGAGAGCGGATCGCTGCTGCTGATCCCGACCGCCGAAGGCCATCTCGGCGGCGCGCTTTTCGGCCTCGGCACCAATCCGTCCGAACAGCCCTATATCGCCGGCAGACTCGCGCGTGCGCTGCCGGCCGGCGACTGGCACATCGAGACCGCGCCGCTGACGGCAAATCGCCTAGCCCTCGGCTTCGGGCTCGGCAGCTACCGTTTCGACCGCTATAAATCGGAAAAATCTCCAGCTGCGACAATGCTCATTCCGAGCGATGCCGACGGCGCCGACATCAAGCGCCAGCTCGCCGGCGTCTTTCTCGCCCGCGATCTCATCAATACGCCGACAAACGACATGGGGCCGGACCAGCTCGAGGCGGCCTTCCGCGGCCTGGCTCAGCATTACAAGGCGGAAGTATCGGTGATAACAGGTGAGGCACTGCTTGAGCAAAACTTCCCGCTCGTCCATACCGTCGGCCGCGCCAGCGCCGATGCGCCGCGCCTTCTCGAACTGCGCTGGGGCAAGAAGGGCCATCGCAAGGTGACGCTCGTCGGCAAGGGCGTCTGCTTCGATACTGGCGGTCTCGACATCAAGCCTGCTGCCTCGATGCTGCTGATGAAGAAGGACATGGGCGGCGCCGCCAACGTCATGGGGCTCGCCCTGATGATCATGGACGCCAAGCTGAAGGTCGATCTGCGTGTCATCGTCCCGGTCGTCGAAAACGCGATCTCCTCCAACGCCTTCCGCCCAGGCGACATTTATCGCAGCCGCAAGGGCCTCACCGTCCAGATCGACAATACCGACGCCGAAGGCCGCCTGATCCTGGCCGATGCGCTCGCCTATGCCGACGAGGAGGGACCCGAGCTCTTGATCGACATGGCGACGCTGACCGGTGCCGCTCGCGTTGCGCTGGGTCCGGATCTTCCGCCCTTCTTCACCGACGACACCAATCTGGCGCATGACCTGACCGAAGCGAGCCTGGAAACGGACGATCCGATCTGGCGCCTGCCGCTCTATCCCGGCTACGAAAAGGATATCCGCGCCAAATTCGCCGATCTCACCAACGCGCCGGCCGGCGGCATGGCGGGATCGATCACCGCTGCGCTCTTCCTCAAGCGTTTCGTCAGCAAGACGAAGAGCTGGGCGCATTTCGATATTTACGGATGGGCCCAGTCTGAACGGCCGCATTCGCCGGGCGGCGGCGAAGCCCAGGCGATCCGCGCGCTCTTTCATCATATCCGCACCGGCCTGCGCTAGAGCATGATGCCGAAAAGTGTAAGCGGTTTTCGGATGACATCATGCTCTAACTCTTTAATTTAGAACAGGATTCAGATTTTAGGCCAATGGGCCTAAAATCATCCTGTTCTAAGGCACGTCGGCCGAAACCGCGCTGGCGTTGGACAGAGGGCGATCGTTAAAATTTTATTCACCCTGCCGGACGGCAATTGCCGGCCGCCCTTGCATGTCCATGGCAACTGCCGGAAAATGAAACGCTAGCGTAACGATTTTCCGGAGGGGCCGTGCCGATCGAACTGACCGCCTCGCAGGCGCTGGGGCTCTGGCATGGCGTGGCGCTCGATCAGGTGCGCCTTGACGATCGCGATTTGACGTTGCGCCAGATGGCGATCCTGCTGCATATTTATCTGGTGCCGCCGCCCCACACCGTGCGCGGGCTTGCCGCCACGCTCGGTGTCACCAAGCCGGTCATCACCCGCGCGCTGGACACGATGGGCGAGATGGGCCTGGTCGATCGCGTGCGCGACGATGCCGACCGGCGCAACGTCATCATCAAGCGCACCGTCGGCGGCGCGCTTTACCTGGAAAAGCTCGGCGATCTCGTCCGGGAGCAGGGCCGCCGTCTGCCGATCTGAACGGGCGATCTGAAAGGAATGGGAATGACGATGTTCGACCGCCGCCTGCATGCCTATAGGCCCGATCTCGCGGAAGCAGAACTCGAAGGCAAGGTGGAGGCGTCGCGCTTCGTGGAAGGCGCCCCCGCGCGCGTCGCCGTTCCCGTCATTGCCTTGCGCCCCGAGCCGGCGCTTGCGCGCGGCATTGATACGGAGCTGCTCCTTGGCGAGCAGGTGACGGTTTTCGATCGCGCCGACGGCTGGTGCTGGGTGAAAGCCGCTTCGGACGGTTATGTCGGTTATCTCCCCGCAGACGCGCTCTCGCAAATTGACCCGGCACCGACCCATATCGTCACCGCCGCGCGCACCTTCCTCTACCCGGAGCCCGAACTGCGCAAGCCGCACCTGACGACGCTTTCGATGGGAAGCCGCGTTCACGTCGCCGGCGAGGCGGAAGCGCGGGGCAATCATTATGTCGTGCTTGAGGATGGAACCGCGATCTTCGCCAGGCACGTCCAGCCGATCGGCGCTCTCGACGGTGCCGATTATGTCGAGATCGCCGCCCGATTCCTGGAGACGCCCTATCTCTGGGGCGGGCGCTCCGGTCTCGGCATCGATTGCTCCGGCCTCGTCCAGCTTGCGATGCTGATGACCGGCCGACAGGCGCCGCGCGATACCGACATGCAGGCAGCCGGCCTCGGCGAAGCGATCGACCGCTCCGAAATCCGTCGTGGTGACCTGGTGTTCTGGAAGGGCCATGTGGCGATTTTCGAGGATCCGCAGACCATCCTTCATGCCAATGGTCACAGCATGACGGTGGCGCGCGAGAATTTCGAGGCCGCCGTCGAGCGCATAGGCTCGCTCTACCAACAGCCGACCGGCTATCGCCGCCCGTTCAAGTGACTGGTGGCCGCGGCCAGGCGCTTACGCCGCCCGTCCAGTCTTCGAAGGCTTTCGACAGCCTGAGGACCCGCATGTCGTCGAAGCGTGGCCCGACGATCTGCAGCCCGATCGGCATGCCCGACCGGGAGAAGCCGCAATTGATCGAGGCGGCCGGCTGTTCCGACATGTTCCATGGCACGGTGAAGGCGATATGTTCGAACGGCCTTGCCGGATCGTTGGTCGGCGATGCCCATTCGGCCGGATAGGAAATGATCGGGTTGGTCGGCGAGAGCAGCGCGTCGATCGTGGTGAACAGCTGTCCGCAGCTCCTGCGCATTTCGATCGTCTGGTTGAAGCCTCTGACCGCATCGACGCCGCTGACATCGGCGCCGGCCTTCGCCCAATCGCCTATATAGGGCAGGATACTGTCGCGCCGCTCTTCGTCCAGGCCTGCGATATCGCTCCAGAGGCGGGCGCGCCAGAAGCTGTCGAGCCCGTCAAGCATGGCGCGCGTCAGCACCGGTTGGACGGATATGATGGTGGCGCCGGCCTTCTCGAAACCTTTTGCCGCCGCTTCGACCGCGCCCGTGATTTCGTCATCCACCGCAAGCCCGCAGCCGGCATCGAGCATCAGGCCGATCTTCATGCCTGACATGTCGATCTCGAGATCCATCCAGTTGAAATCGTTCGGCGGCAGGCTGGTGCCGTCGCGCCAGTCCGGCCGTGACAGCGTCGCCATGGAAAAGGCCGCATCCTCGACCCTGCGCGTCATCGGGCCGAGGCAGCGCCCGACATAATAGGGATCGGCCGGGATGCGCCCATGGCTCGGCTTGTAGCCGAAGATGCCGGTCCAGCCGGCAGGCAGGCGCACCGAGCCGCCGATATCCGTGCCGATATGCAGCGGCCCGTAGCCGGCCGCCGCCGCGCCGGCAGCGCCGGCGCTCGATCCGCCGGGATTCTGTGTGATGTTCCAGGGATTACGGCTGAGGGCATGGAAGCTCGAAAGGCCGGAGGAAAGCATGCCGTAATCGGGGCAGGTGGTCTTGGCGAAGATCACTGCGCCATCCTCGCGCAGCCGGGCGGCGGCCGGCGCATCGGCTTCCGCCGGTTTCAACTCCACCGCCTTGGTGCCGAACGGCACCGGCTGGCCCTTCGTGGCGATCAATTCCTTCAGCGTCACCGGAATGCCGTCGAGCGCGCCGAGCGGCCGTCCCTTCGCCCACCGCGCCGTCGATGCTTTCGCCTGCGCACGCGCCGCTTCCGGATCGTAGAGGTAGAGCGCTGAAATCGACGGCTCCCAGGCGGCGATATGGTCTTCGAGCGCGAGCCAGTATTCCAGCGGCGAAAGGCTTTTATCGGCGAAGCGCCGTCTGAGCTCGCGGATGGTCAGATGGGTGTCGCTCATGGCCTCGGTCCTGGGCTTTTTGTCTCGGGAGGACATCAGCGGCTTGCCTCGCGTGGATCGAGAAGGTCGCGCAAGCCGTCGCCGAGCACGTTGAAGCCGAGGACAGCAAGCGCGATGGCAAGGCCCGGCAGGATCGCCAGCCAGGGGGCCAGCGCCAGATAGGTTTGCGCATCGGCGAGCATCCGGCCCCATGTCGGCGCCGGCGGTGCCATGCCGAGTCCGAGAAAGCTGAGACCGGCTTCGGTCAGGATCGCCAGCCCGAGCTGGATCGCCCCATGCACGATGATCTGGCTGATGATATTCGGCAGCACATGGCGCAGCGAAATGGTCAGGCGCGTATTGCCGATCGCGCGCGCCGCCGTCACATAATCCCGGCTCCAGGCCTGCAGCGAGGTCGCAAGCGTCACCCTGGCAAAGACCGGGATCATGAAGACGGCGATCGCGGCGATCGCGGTGAACCGGCCCGGCCCGAGAAAGGCGCCGAGCACCATCGCCGACAGGATTGGCGGCAAGGCAAAAATGACGTCGCAGATGCGCATCAGCAGCGCTTCGAACGGGCCGCGGATCGCCGCCGCCGAAACGCCGGCGATCGAACCGAGCGTCCCGCCGATCGCAACCGCGCTGATGGCGATCGACAGCGAATTCCAGCATCCCGCCATCAGCATCGACAGCACGTCGCGGCCGAACTGGTCGGTGCCGAGCAGGCCGAAGGCGAGCGGCGGCTGCAGTTTGTGGACGATCTGCATCTTTGCCGGCGGCAGCGGCGTCCAGACGAGCGACAGCAGCGCAACGGCGATCAGCAGGCCGACGATGACAGCACCCGAGATCAGGTTCTTTCGCCGGCTAAGTCTAGGTGCCGGACGACGGCGGGCGATGGCCGTGAATGTGATCCGTGCCATCTGTCAGGCCGCCTTTCTCATCCTGGGATCGATCGCTAGATAGGAGAGATCGACGATGAAATTCACCACGACGACAAGGGCGGCGAAGAACAGCACGACATCCTGCATGACGATGATGTCGCGCTGGGAAAGCGCCTGCAGCGCAAGGCGCCCGAGGCCGGGCAGGTTGAAGACGTTTTCCACCAGCACCGCGCCGGCGACGAGAAAGGTGAACTGCAGCCCGATCATGGTGAGGATCGGGATCAGTGCGTTCGGCACGACGTGCCGCCATAACACGGCGCTGCGCGAAAGCCCTTTGGCCACCGCGGTGCGGGCAAAATCCTCATGCATCGTCTCGAGCACGGCCGAACGCGCCACCCGCGTCAACACGCCCGCCTGCGGCATTGCCAGTGCGACCGCCGGTAGAACAAGCGCCTGCAATGCCGGCAGAAGACCGGCGCCCCAGCCCGGGAAACCGCCGGCCGGCATCAGTCTGAGCATCGTCGAAAACAGAATGATCAGCAGCAGGGCCACCCAGAAAGCCGGCATGGCGATGCTGATCTGTGAAAACAGCGCTGCGGCGATATCGAAGACACGACCGCGGCGCGAGGCGGCCAGCACGCCGAGCGGCAGGGCGATCGCCACCGAAAGTGCGATCGCCATCAACGCCAGCGGCAGCGTCACCGCCAGCCGCTCGACGATCAATCCCGCGACCGGAACACCATAGGTGTAGGATTGGCCGAGATCGCCTGACAATACGCCCGCCAACCATTGCCCGTAACGCAGGATGAGCGGCTGGTCGAGTCCGAGATCATGGCGCAGCGCCGCTAAGGTCTCCGGGCTTGCCGAGGTGCCGAGCATGATCGAAGCGGGATCGCCGGGCAGGAGATCCATGACGGTGAAGATCAGCAGTGAGACGATGAGAAGCGTGATGACAAGGCCGGCGAAGCGGCGGGCAAGGAGGGCGATCATGTGGGCCACGCTGCCGAGATGGCACGGCGGCTCTCCCATGGGCTGGCGTTGGATTTGGCGAGAAGTTCAACCCCACTCTCTGTCATCCTCGGCCTTGAGCCGAGGATCCATGTCGCGGCTGTTGGTGGGTGCCGTGTGGATGCTCGGCTCAAGGCCGAGCATGACGGAGGGCGGGGCGGGTGGAAGGAGCCCTCCAGCGAAATCAAACCATGTCGGCCCCATCTGAATGGAGTTGGCGAGCCAGGGGAAGGGCTGCACGCTGTATCGGCCAAATACATGTCGGATCTGTCCAAGGCCATCCCCTTTATTGCGTCACCACCCGGCCCGCCGCCTCACTCCTCCCAGGAAACCCCGGACAGCACGTTGGAAGGGATCGGCTCGTTCTCCCACAGTCCTTTCAGCTTCCTGTCCCAGACGCCGAGTTTCGGCATGACGAAGAGGTAGAGCGCCGGCACGTCCTCGGCGAGGATCTTCTGTGCTTGCGCATAGATCGCGTTCTGCGCGGTGGGATCGGCCGTCTCCTGGACCTTCTTCATCAGCGCGTTGAAATCAGGGTTCTTGTAGTTGAAATAATAGGGATCGCGGGCATAGATGTCGATGTCGAGCGGTTCGGCATGGGCAACGATCGTCATGTCGAAGTTGCGGTCCTTCATGATGTCCTGGACCCATTTCGCCGGAAACTCGGTGGGCTCGATATTCATCGTCACGCCGATCTCGGCAAACATCGCCTGCATCACCTGAGCGCTGCGCGGCGCATAAGCCATCTGCGGCGATTTGATCGTGAAGGTGAAGCCGTTGGGATAGCCGGCTTCGGCCAGCAGCGCCTTGGCCTTCTCGACGTCATAGGGCAGCACGCCGGTCATGTCCTGATAGCCCGGATCGTTCGGCGTGTAATGGCTGCCGATCGGCGTGCCGAGGCCCGACCACGCGCCGTCGATCACCGTCTTGCGGTCGATCGCCATCATCAGCGCCTGGCGCACGCGCTTGTCGTCGAACGGCTTCCTGGCATTGTTCATGCCGGCGACGACCTTGAGCTCGGTATTGCCGATCCTGGTGACGAGCCTCGCATCGCCGTCGAACGAGCTCATCAGCTCGGGTGCGGCAAATTCCGGAAAGGCATCGAGATCGCCCGATTTCAGCGCGGCCGCCTGCGCCTGTGGATCGGCGATGAAGCGGAAGGTCACCTTGTCGAGCTTGGCGGCGGCATCCTTGTTCCAGTAGTCGGCATTTCTGGCGAGTTCGACCTTGTCGCCCTTCGCCCAACCGTCGAATTTGAAGGGACCGGTGCCGATCGGTGTCGTCTTGTCGTCGGCCGCCGTCTTCGGCGCGACCATGACAGAGGCCGGCCAGCCGAGCCAATAGATCAGGCTGCCGGTCGGCGCTGAGAGATGCAGCACCAGCGTTTCGGCATCGGGCGTTTCGATCGAGGCGATCGAGGCGAAGAAACGCTTCTGCGGATTGACCGAATCCGCGCCGCGGGCGCGGTCGAGCGAAAACTTGGCGCTGGCGGCATCGAAGGCCTCGCCGTCGTGGAATTTGACGCCGGTCTGCAGCTTGAACGTATAGGTCAGGCCATCGGGCGAGACTTCCCAGCTTTTGGCCAGCTGCGGCTGGACCTTGCCGGCCTGGTCGATCCTCACCAGCCCCTCGAACACGTTCTGCCAGGTGACCTGGCCGATTGCGACGGGGGCTGCGATCGTCGGGTCGAGCCCGGTCGGCTCGACGCTCATGCCAAGGTTGAGGGTGGTTTTCGCCGCTTCCGCCGGCGTCATCGCCGTCATCATCAGACCGGCCGAAAGCGCAGCGCCAAGGGAAAGCCGCCGGACGAAACGTCCCGAAGGCGCAAACGAAACCTTATTCATCATGCCCATTCCACCAGGTTGCGACCATAAGGCGTGCCGCGATCTTTCAGATCTGCCTGCCGCTTCCGGTCTTTGTTGTCCGCATGTCTTTGACGCAAACACTGCACAGTTTTGCGAGACATGTTTATGCAATCAATGACCGTCAGGATAGCGGTCGCGCCACGCCTTCTGCGCGCCTTCGGCCGGAAGGGCGCTCGCCTCGTAGACGCCGCGGGCGATCGCCCGCGCCATCACGATGGTGGCGAGGTGGCAAAGCTCCATCAGGCTTGCCATGTCGTCTCGTCGATGCCTGCCGGTCGAAGCGGCAAAGACGGTGTCGCCGTCGAGCGGCAGATGCGCCGGCAAAAGCGCCCGGGCGAAGCCGTCATGGCCGGCAAGCGAAAGCCGATGCGCCTCCGCCTTCGTCAGCTGCGCGTCGGTCACCACCGCTCCGATCGTCGTTGCCGGGGTGTTCATCCCCTTGAGCCGCATCCGGTGGTCGGTCACGACAGGCATGCCGAGCCCGCCGAATTCGCCGTCCTTCTCGAAGGGTGCTGCCCAGAAATGCGGCCCGTCGCCGATCGTTGCCGAGCCGAGCGCGTTGACGGCGACGATCGCTGCGATGCGGTGCCCGGCACTGCTGACGGCGCTGGCCGAGCCGAGCCCGCCCTTGACGGTGGCCGTCGTCGCCCCCGTCCCGGCGCCGGCGGTGCCGAGCGCGAATACGCCCTTGGCGGCCGCCTTCAACGCCGCATAACCCATGTCGCGATAGGGTGAATGCAGCCCCCAATCCTTATCGCCGCCGTTCAACAGGTCCATCAGGATCGCCTGTGGCACGATCGGGATGCGCACCGAACCAACCGCAAAACCGCGGCCGATCTCGCGCAATCCCGCCTGCACGCCACCGGCGGCATCAAGCCCGAACGCCGAGCCGCCGGAAAGCACGAAGGCGTCCACGGCGCTGACGGTCATCGACGGGTCGAGCAGGCCGGTGTCGCGACCGCCCGGCGCGCCGCCGAGCACCGTGCCGGATGCGATGGCCGGCTCGTCGAAGACGATGGCCGTGACGCCGGAACCGAGGGCGAGATCGGTCGCATGGCCGACGGCGACGCCGTCAATATCGGTGATCAGGTTGAGAAGGTCAGGCAAGGGCGGATCCTTGTGCACGAAAGGCCGCCGATAGGACTGCAATTGTCCTCAAAAAACAAGACCGGCCCCTAAGGACCGGTCACAACAGGAAGGCTGCCAAACTCGGCAGCGGCCGCATGCCCTCAGGCATGAACCGGCTTCGGATGACGGCGGGTCATCAGGTCATGGATGGCCAGCCGCACCTCGTCGGGCGAGCCGAACCGCTGCTCGTCGAGGTCGTGGACATGATATTTCACGGCGATGAACTTCAGCCGGTCTTCGTCGGGAATGACGATTCCGACGGGAACGCCGGCATATTCGATAACTTGCTTCTTCATGGATAGAACTCCTGCCGCGCGACATGCGCAGCCATGGCGAATTGACTTGTCTGGTACCGTTGAAAGGAGGACGAACGTCACATTCGACAGTTCGGGCGGGAGAGGGCGCCCGGACGGTCATTGCCAAGCACAGATCGCCCAAGGAGATCGGCGAGAATATCGATATCTGTCATGTCTCGTTCCTTGCGTTGGCGTTGCGCTTGAGTGGTCCCGGAAGAGCCCGGGGCCGGTGATGGCTATCTGCTATAATCTACTAACTTGGTAGAGATTACCCGAGAGCCTGTCAGAAACATATTCCGAAACGTGTCAAAAAATCGACGATCCGAAAAAAATCATTCCGCCTTGCCCAAACTTACGGAAAGAAACATATCAGCTTTTCGTAAAATTCGGATGACAGAATCGAAACTCTTTCGACCGCCGCAGCAGAGATAGGAAGCCTTGCTGATTCCGGCAATGGGCCACGTCGGCAAAAATCGAAATGCCTCGAAATGACCGCTTTGGTTAAGGCGGCAAGAGCTACGTTCACCAGCCTTCGTCGAGCACCTTTTCCAGCATGTCGGCGAAGAAATCGGCGCTTTCGATGCTGAGGCAGAGCGGCGGTTTGATCTTCAGCACATTTTGGTGATCGCCGGTCGGCTGCATGATGACGCCGAGATCGAGAAGCCGGTCGCAGATCGCCGCCGTCTCTTCTTTTGCCGGCTCCAGCGTCGTTCTGTCGCGGACGAATTCCAGGCCGAGATAGAGGCCCATGCCATGCACGGCGCCGGCGATCGGGTGGCGGTCGATCAGCGCCGCAAGCCGCCCCTTCAGGTGTTCGCCGACCGTGCGGGCATTTTCCTGCAGCTTTTCCTCGGCCATGATGTCGAGCACCGCCAGGCCGGCGACGCAGCTGACCGGGCTGCCGCCGGTGGAGGAAAAGAAGGGCCCTTCCGTCTCCAGTGACTGCGCGATCTCGCGTGTGGTGATGACGGCGCCGAGCGGATGGCCGTTGCCCATGCCCTTGGCGGTGGTGATGATATCGGGCACGACCCCTTGTTGTTCGAAACCCCAGAAATAATGACCGAGTCTGGAGTAACCGACCTGCACCTCGTCGGCGATGCAGAGGCCGCCGCGGGCCCGCACCTGCCCGTAGATCTCCCGGAGATAACCATCCGGCAACGGAATGCCGCCGGCATTGCCGTAGACTGATTCGCAGATGAAGCCGGCCAGGCCTTGGCCGCCGGCGTCGATCGTCTCCAGCATCGGCATGACGGCGCTGAGATAGCTCGCTGCCGTGTCGGGCCCGCGAAACGCGCCGCGATAGGTATTCGGCGAAACGACCGCATGCACCCAGTCCGGCCGGGTGGTCAGCGCCTGCGGATTGTCGGCGATCGAGGTGGAGACGGCGTCACTCGCCGCCGACCAGCCGTGATAGGCTTCGAGCAGGCAAAGCATATTGCGCGCGCCGCTATGGGCTTGCGCCAGCCGGATCGCCAGATCGTTCGCCTCCGAGCCGCTGTTGACCAGAAAGACCGTATCGAGCCCCTCCGGCGAAAGGGCGGCGAGCCGTTCGGAAAATTCCGCGATCGCGGCATAATGGAAGCGCGAATTTGTATTGAGCAGCAGCCATTGGGCGCTGATCGCCGCCGCCAGCTTGGGATGGCCGTGGCCAAGAATCGTGACATTGTTGACCATGTCGAGATAGGCGCGGCCCTCGACATCGAACAGATGCTCTCTCCAGCCGCGCTCGATCTGCGGCGGCGCGGCATAATAGTGCTTCTGCGGGTCTGCGAGATGCGCCTGCCGCCTGACGAGCAGGCCGGCGGTTTTTGGTTGCGGCGCATCCGCTTGCCGGTCGAGAAGGGGCGATGGCGAAGGGCAGAGCACCGACCAGGCGGCCGCCTCCCGCGGTGTGGCAAAGAGCGGCGGTTCGAGGCCGGCGACGGTGCAGAGCTGGAGGCGCAGCCCGCCGAGCGATGACGCCTCTCCGGAAACCGAACCCAGCGGATCGCCGGCGGCAAGCACGGCGCCATCCTCGACCCCACCCTCGATTGAAGGGGTAAGCCCGTCGAGGTGCAGGGTCATCGTCTCGGAGGTCAGGGTCAGATGCTGGTCCTTCCAGCCGATGCGGCCGGCAAAGGGTGCTGTGATCGTGCTTCCCGCAGCAAGGCATATGTCGACATGCAGGGCATAGGTCGCCTGTCCCTTGGTGTTTCCGAGGGCGGCGCGGGAGAGCCGATATTCGCCGTAGCGCGTTGCCGCCGTACCGTTTTCGGCTGCAGCCCGGGCCAGCAGCCGCCAATCCATATCGGCATTCAGCCAGTTGCCGGCGGAAAAATGCGGGCTTCGCACGCCAAGGTCGATATAGGCGATCGCGGCGGGATCGATGTCAGGCAGCAGCGGCAGCCATTCCGATGTTTGCGCAGCGGCGACGTCCGCGCCTGCTGCCTTGAGGATGGCGGCTTCCATGAGCTCGAACGGAACCGACATTGCCGTATCGAAGATCGCCCGCTCGCGCTCGAGATTGCCGCGGACGTAATCATTGTCGGGATCGATTGAAATCTGCTGCTCGCTGCTGGCGACGAGGATGACCGCGCGGGCGACGATCAGTGGCCACAGCGCCTTCAGTTCGTCGTCGCTCAGCGGGTAGATCGCCTGATAGGCGGTGACGGCAGGCAGGATATGAAAGGGATCGCCATTTGCCTGATGCAGCAACGAGGCGCAGGTGACGGCGAGATCGCCGACCAGCCAGCCGCGGATGATGTCGCCGAAATCGATCACCCCGTCGGGGATCGTATGGCCGCGTGCGTCGCGGTGGCCGACGACATTGTCGCCGGTGACATCGTGATGGACAGCCTGCAGCCGGAGCGACGGCGCCAGGGGCTGGATGCGGCGAACGGCCAGCACCATGGTCTTGGCGATCCGGTCGCGGGCAGCGCTGTCGGTGATGGCGGAAAGCAGCTGCACGGCGACCGGCCCGGCGCGCCGCAGATCCCATTGCAGGCTGCGGTCGAGGCCCGGATGGTCGAAATCGGCAAGCGCCTGCGCCAGCCTCGCGCAGAGAGCGCCAAGCGCCGCAACGGAAGCGGGCGCCAGATACCTGATCTCCGTCAGTCCCTGGCCTTCGAGATATTCCAGCAGCCGGACCTGGTAGCCCTGCCCACGCACGGTGAGGACAAGGATTTCTCGCCCGTCATTCGTGGCGACGACGTTCGGAACACGCGGCGCGTCTGCCTTGCCTTTCAGGTGATGGATCGCCGCGTTCTGCGCTTCGAGTTCGCGGGTCTCGTAGGCGGCATGGCAAATCTTCAGCACATAACGGCCGCGATCGCTGTCGACGCGGTAGTTTCGATCCTGCTGGCTGCCGAGTTCGGCAAGCGTGCCGGACAGGCCGTAATGATCAAGCAGGATCTCTTCCGCGTCCGCGACGGTGACGTCGGGACGCGGCAGCGCCATGCGATCAACAAGCGCCTCGTCGGTCATGACACCCCCTCCCGCAGCATGATTCGATTACCCGTTGAACGAGATAATCAAATACTTGCTGCCGGCAGGCAACGGCTGATTGTCGTTTGCCAGCAAAAGAGATGCGGGTCTTGACCAGCCTCAGCCCATGCGTTCGGAGGCGTAGCTCCCGGGGCTTGCCGGGAAGACGACGGTGCGGTTGCCGTTGATGAAGGTGCGGTGGTGGATATGGGCGTGG
>NZ_NWTA01000020.1:0-91859 GCF_002531955.1 Rhizobium sp. M10
AGGACAAACGCGAGGACGGCCGGACCAATCTCATCCCCGGTTCAAGCCAAGGGGCCTGCGGTCCCGGCCATCCGCCGGAGTGCGCACCGATCATCCAACAATCAGCGCAAATTGAACATGCAAGGGGCCGCCTCGCCGATCTTCCGGCTGCTTATTCCATCAGGCAACCGTGACCGGAACCTCGGTCGAGGTGCGCATGGCGTGGCTGTAGGGGCAGACGATGTGGGCGGCGGCGGCGAGCTTTTCGGCGGTTTCGCGGTCGAGACCGGGAATGTTGACCGTCAGCGCCACGTCGATACCGAAGCCGGTGCCGTCTTCGCGCGGGCCGATGCCGACCTTGGCGGAGACCGTCGTTTCCTCCGGAATCTTGACCTTCTGCTGGCCCGCGACAAATTTCAGGGCACCGAGGAAGCAGGCGGAATAGCCGGCAGCGAAAAGCTGTTCGGGATTGGTGCCGGTCGCGCCGTCGCCGCCGAGCTCCTTGGGAACGGTCAGCGTCACGTCCAGGACGCCGTTATCGGAAACGGCGCGGCCGGCGCGGCCGCCGGTGGCAGAGGCTTGGGTCGTATAGAGAATAGGCATGACAATCTCCTTTGGTTGGCCCTTCGATCGGGGTTGGATTTTTAATATCGCACAATTAAATTGCACGCAAGTGAATTTTGCAAATTGCATTTCGGCGTCGAAAAGAAGACAATCGCAGCCTTAGGGCGGGACGATTTTAGGCCGGCTCGGCCTAAAATCTGAATCCTGCTCTATGTAAAAGTGAGAGCATGATGTCGTCCGAAAACCGCTCACACTTTTCGGCATCACGCTCTGGGATGGTGGATATGAAAGCGCAAACGGCAAAGACGATGGAGATACCGGAGGAGGAGAAGCGGCTGGAAAAGCAGCTGTGCTTCGCGGTCTACGCGACGGCACACGCCTTTACCCGCGCCTACAAGCCGATCCTCGACAGGGTCGGCCTCACCTATCCGCAATATCTGGTGATGCTGGTGCTGTGGGAGCGCAGCGAACTGCCGGTGAAGACGATCGGCGAGCAGCTGGACCTCGATTCCGGCACGCTGTCGCCATTGTTGAAACGGCTGGAACAAAGCGGGCTGATCAAGCGCATCCGCGACCTGCGCGACGAGCGCCAGGTCATCGTGTCGCTGACCCCGAAGGGCCAGGCGATGAAGGCCGAGGTCGATACGATCATGACGGCGATCGGACAAGCCGCCGGCTGCACACTGGAGGAACTGGGTGAGATGCGCGACATGCTGCATCGGCTGCGAGCCAATCTCGGCCGGGCCGGCCTCGCCGGCGGCTGACGGCGCTAAAGCGGGCATCGCGATCTTCCAGATTCGCTCCCTGCGCCTTAGCTCTCTATTTTACGCATGTCGTTGCCGCAAAACCGCGCACACTTTTGCGCGACATGCTTAAAGCGCATCGCGATCTTTCAGATTCGCTTCCTGCGCTTTAGCTCTTTATTTTCACGCATGTCGTTGCCGCAAAACCGCTGCACAGTTTTTGCGTGACGGGCTTTAACGACCCCTGCTGGGCGGGATCAAGGCCGCCGCTGAGCGGGTTTGGCCGACGGCCGGCGCTTCTTTGCCGGCGCAGCTTCCGCTTCCGCTTCCGCCTCGGCCGCCTGCTGCAGGCGCAACGCCTTCAGCTTTTCCGTCTTCTTGTCGCGGGCGGAGGCCTCGGCCGCGATGATGGCGCGCGCCGTGTGATCGGTCGCTTCCGCCTTGTCGCGGGGCGACAGCTTGGCGGGATTGAAGAATTCTCCCTTGGTGGCGGTCATGTGCCCCTTTCCCAGGTAACGACAGTGTTTGAACCATGGCTCCGCAGTGCAAGCCGTGATTCCTTGGCCGGGCCGCAATCCACGGCCGGCCGGGATTCCACGTTGGCCGCGATGCCGCGGCCGGGCCGTTGTTCACGGCCGGGTTAGCGGGCGCGAAGAACCTTCTTCGGCGCCGGCAGCAGGCCTTCACGCTGCAGCTTCTTGCGGGCAAGCTTGCGCTGGCGGCGAATGGCTTCGGCTTTTTCGCGGGCGCGTTTCTCGGAGGGTTTCTCGAAGGCGCTGCGCGCTTTCATTTCCCGGAACAGACCTTCCCGCTGCATCTTTTTCTTGAGCACGCGCAGTGCCTGATCGACGTTGTTATCCCTGACGAGTACCTGCAAGATGATATCCTTTCTTCGGCGGCGACGCCGCACTGTCGATAATAAAACGCGGGGCTATTTCCCGATCCTGATGCTCGAAGATTTGAGCCAGGACCCGGCGCCGTCCGACTTGGTCACCGCCTCGGGGGACGCCTCGCATGGTGATTTCCCGGTATCGATGTCGGCCTCGGTGATGCGGCGTTCGAAATTCTCGGCGTCAAACCGGACGCGATATTGCACATGCCCGTGGTCGTTGGGCAAAATGCTGGCGATCCGGCATCGCTTCTCGGCTTTCGCGGTGCGCGTGAGGCCGGATTTCAGCACTATCGTGTCGCCGACTTTGTAGTTTGGCCTGCCCATTGCAGTGTCCCTCAACTCTTCGGCTGTTCAATTGGTCGATCTAAGACCGCGATCAAAGCAAAAAGGCCGGGCGCGGACCCGACCTCTTCCCGTCACTCAGCCCTTCCGCTGCCAGTTTGGTAAGCTCGCTGCCAGTACATCCGTGGTCAGCTCGCTGTCACATCCGTGGCCAGCCAAAGTGCTACAGCGTCCTTTGCCCGTCTTAAAAAGACGCGCGGCGCTGTAGGGCGAATGACAAATCATGCGGCCTGAAGGTTGTCGGCCGCGTTCTTGCCCGAGCGCTTGTCGCGAACGAGGTCGTAACGGACCTTCTGACCTTCGGTGAGTTCGCGCATGCCGGCGCGTTCGACTGCCGAAATGTGGACGAAAACGTCCGTGGAACCATCATCGGGCTGGATGAAGCCGAAACCCTTGGTACCATTGAACCACTTGACGACGCCTGAATTCATAACGATCTCCTTTCAACCGTTTGTGCGCGCGCCCGGGAAGGATGTCCACGGGCAATATCGATGTTGAGACGAGATCTGACGAAGCGCTCTTGGCGCATGGACAAAGGTCACAAGCAAAATTCGATAGGCACCATGTAGGCCTTTTGTCGAATTAAGCAATGCTAAATCAGAAATAAAACTTTTCCGAGCGGGGAATTGCCAGCCGAAAGAGAGGCAGGGGCGGCCGCCGGCGGCCGCCCCGGCGGAATCATTGCCAGACGACGATCGGCGCCTTCGTCGGAACGCGGTCATAGAGATCGATGATATCCTGGTTCAGCAGCCGGACGCAGCCGGAGGAGACGGCCTTGCCGATCGAGCGCCAGTCGGGATTGCCGTGCAGGCGGTAGAGCGTGTCCTCGCCGTTCGAGAAGATATAGAGCGCGCGGGCACCGAGCGGGTTCTTCAGGCCGGGCTCCATGCCGCCATTCTCGATCGAATATTTGACGAGTTCCGGCTGGCGGGCGACCATTTCGTTCGGCGGCTTCCAGCGCGGCCATTTCTGACGCCATTGAATGACGCCCGATCCCTGCCAGGCAAATCCTTCGCGGCCGATGCCCACGCCGTAACGCATCGCCATGCCATCGGCCTGGACGAGATAGAGGAAGCGCGACGGCGTATCGACGACGATGGTGCCGGGCGGCTGGCCGGTGGGATCGACGACGCGCTGGCGATAGTAGCGCGGATCGATCTCTTCATAGGGAACGGCGGGAATGAGGAAACCGCCGTCCTCGACGGGGCCATACATGACGGCAAGCTCAGGCCCGCTCGGCACGCTCGACGCTCCCGGCGACTGAAACAGGCGCATGGGCGAACGGTAGATGATCGACGTGTCGCCCGATGTCACGGTGTTGGCGGAGGAGGCGCAGCCGGTGAGCGCGGAGGCTGCGGTCAGAGCCGAAAGGGAAAGAAAGCTACGGCGGGAAAGATGTCTATCGGAACTCATGACGCGGGACTGATTTCCTTTTGATGCGGGAATCCTGGGATAACGACATAAGGAAATCTATCGGCTTGCGCCAAATAAACCATAGCTTCACGCAGACGTGTTCCTGATGGAGCGGACGATATGGGCAGCGCTGTTGCAGCGCTACATCACAACGATCTCGGCCTTGGCGGGAAGGCGATCATAGAGATCGACGACGTCCTGGTTCAGCATGCGCACGCAGCCGGACGATGTTGCCTTGCCGATCGACTGCCAGTCGGGCGTGCCGTGGATGCGATAGAGCGTGTCCTGCCCGTCCTTGAAGATGTACATGGCGCGCGCGCCGAGCGGGTTCTGGAGCCCCGGATTCATGCCGCCGTTTTCGGCGGAAAAAGCACGAACATCGGGCTGGCGCGAGACCATTTCGGCCGGCGGCGTCCAGCGCGGCCATTTCTGCTTCCACTGGACGACGCCGCGGCCCGACCAGGCGTAACCGTCGCGGCCGAGGCCGACGCCATAGCGCATCGCCTTGCCGTTGCCCTCGACAAAATAAAGGAAACGCGCCTTGGTATCGACGACGACGGTGCCGGGACGCTCGGTCGTCTGGTAATCGACCTCCTGGCGCAGGAATTGCGGCTGCACGCGGCTGACCGGGATCGACGGCAGGGTGAAATCCTCGTCGCGCAGCTCGCCATACATCGCCGCATGCACCGGATTGGTGACCGGCAGGCCATAGGTCTGGTGGAACTGGGTCTTGTAAAGCTCGCGCGTCTGCGGCACCGGCTGATCGGGGATCGGCCGCACCCGGCGCGGATCGACGCCGGGCGGCTGATAGAAGACCGGCGAAGTTTCCTGGACGAAGCGGGCGGGCGAATCGGCGGCGACATCGGGAATGAGGATGTTGCAGCCGCTGAGCGAGGCAGCGACCATCACGAGCCCGGCAATCGGGAAGACCCGGCGCAGAAAATTCATCGAACCACCCTTATCAACGATCGGCGAGACAGCGATATCTTCCGCGACGATGGCATCCGCGGCTGGCGCGAGGCTGGTGTGGGCGCGGGAAAAGCCGCGAGATTAAAACGACCAGAGCCGCTGCGCTTCGCCGCGAAGGGCGGTGATCGCCTGTACCGCAAGATCGCCGTCCATCTGCAGAACGCTTGCGGCATGTTTCAATTCCGTCTCGTCCTCAAGCCTGGTGAGAACCCAGCCGATCTTGCGTTTAATGTCCTGGCCATAAGCTTCCGTCGCCTTCCGAACGGCAACAGCGGGAATCTCCTCATAGCGGGTGAGAAGCATGCCGAGATCGATAGCATCGCGATAGGCCACAGACCGGTCTTGACAGCGGTCAGCATTGGCGAGCAGTTTTTCGGCGAACGTATCGGGCAGCGACAGCGTTGGAACGTTCAGTCGCGAATCGAAACTACCTTCAAGTGCGATCCGCGCCTCGCGCACGATTTCGAAGCGAATAGGCTGGCCTTCGAGGGTAAGGACCGTACGCAGCCCGTATTGGTCTGTCCTGAAGTCCCTGAGCGTCGTGACCGGCGCCCCAAAAAAAGCTCCTACTCCGCTTTCGACCGCCGCCATACGCAAGACGCGATATCCCTCGCCATCCGCGCAGAGAAAATCGACATCGAGCGACAACCGATATTCATCGAGATGCATGACAATGGCTGTTCCGCCGGCAAACCAACACTTGTTGGCCAACAAAAAATCAGCCTCCACCAGCCGAAGGGCCGCAGCGATGGTGCGATGTTCCGGACGTCTGAATTCCATGATGACCACCCAATTTCCGTCCAGCCTAAAGGTGAAGGATAAAAAAACGGAAAATCAGGAGACGAGCAGGACGCCGTTGCCGTATGTCGCTGTGAGATCGCGGATCAGCTGCTTCTCCCGTTCGGTCAACCTGCCGGTATCGATGAAACGCCAATTCCGCTCATAAAGCGCGAAGGCCTCGTTGGCAGGCATGGCGCGCGCGGGATCGCGATTCCAAGCGAGCGATCTCAACTCGGGGAAGTCGTTCGGCACGATCATGGTTTCTGCATCCGTCGTCATTCTAGCAATATAGGGCCGATCGCCCTCCATTTGAAGCGGCGGCGAAATCAGGCCGCCACCCCGTGGAAGAAGCGGATGCTCTGTTCGATCTCGGCCGGCAGCGCCGAGGTGTGGTTGCCGGCGACGGTGTCGGTTTCGATATGGGTGCCGGCGGCGCGGGCACGGCGGGCGAGCAGGTCGGCGCGGTCGTTGAAATGCGCCTCTTCCGTGCCGTGAACCACCCGGACGGGGCATTTGAAGCTGTGGGCGTAGCAGAGCGCCGAACGCACCTCGAATTCATGCGCATTGCTGTCGTCGAAGCGAATGTCCTGAGGATAGCGGCTGAAGAAGCGGAAGGCGTTCGGATTGCCGGAAATCGGCGCGGCGGCGCGGAATTTATGGGTGCTCATCGCCGTCAGCATGGTCAGGGTGCCGCCGATACTATGGCCGGCGATGAACAGGCGCTGGGGATCGACGCCCGGCAGATGCGCCAGCCGCTCGGTGGCGGCGAGAACGTCATCGACCTCGTCGTAAAAGCCGGAGAAATTGCCCCTCTGGCCGTTTTCGCCGCGCAGCGACGGCATCATCACGACATAGCCGGCATCCATATAGGGCTTCATCAGCTGCCAATGGCCGGTGCCCATGGCATTGCCGCCATGCAGGAAGAGCACGGCGGGCTTCGCCGCACGGTCGCGCTTGTATTTCGACACCCAGGCGACCAGTTCAAGCTCGCCGCCATAGCCGGAGCGGTAGAAGATCTTCTCGGCGTCGGCAGCCGCGGCCAGCGATTCGTATTGATCGGGCGCCGGCCCCTTCTGCAGGAGCTTCGTGCGGAAGTGGCGGCGGACCTCGGCGTAGTCGTGCCTGGCAAGGCGTGGTTCATCCGGGACATCGAAAGCGGCCGCTATGCGCGGCAGGACGAGCGCGCCGGCAAGACCGGCCAGCACGGCACGGCGTTGCCGGAAAAAGGAATTTTGTTCATGCGAGCTCATGACGCAGCACCCAAATCATTTCCCCGGCCCGCAAGATTTGCACCGGAAAACGCGCTGGCGCCAATACACATCCTGTTGAAAATATCGCCCTGCGTCATTGTTGCGCAGGCCCACCGGCTCACCCGGGCTTGGCTTCGATCATGGCGATCAGCGTGCGCAGCCGGTCGGCCTCGTAGGGAGGCTTGTCGGGGCGAAGGCGGGCGATGCGGGGAAAGCGCATGGCCACCCCGGATTTGTGCCGCGTCGAGCGATTGATGCCCTCGAAGGCGACCTCGACGACGAAGCCGAAATCCCTGTCGGCGCGCACGGCCCGCACCGGTCCGAAGCGCTCGGTGGTGTTGTTGCGCACGAACTTGTCGAGCAGCTCGAGCTCGGCATCGGTGAAACCGAAATAGGCCTTGCCGACCGGCACCAGCTGCTCGCCGTCCTCGTCGTCTGCCCAGACGCCGAAGGTGAAATCGGAATAGTAGCTCGAGCGCTTGCCGTGGCCGCGCTGGGCATACATCAGCACCGCATCGACATTGTAAGGATTGCGCTTCCACTTGAACCAGGGGCCTTTCATGCGGCCGGCCTGGTAGATGCTGTCGCGCCGCTTGATCATCACCCCCTCGATAACCGGATCGGGCGGGGCGGCGCGCAAAGCGTCGAGCTCCTCCCAGGACGAGAAAGGCACGAGCGGCGAGAGATCGAAACGGTCATGGGGGGCGCGGTCGATGACCCCGGCCAGATGCTCGCGGCGATCGACATAGGCGCGGCCGCGAATATCCTCCTCGCCGTCAAACAGCAGGTCATAGGCGCGGATGAAGGCGGGATAGTCATCGAGCATCTTCGCCGTCACCGTCTTGCGGTTCAGCCGCTGCTGCAGGTCGGAGAAGGTGCGCGTCGGGCTGTTGGAGCGGGCGGTGCCGCCGACCAGCAGCTCGCCGTCGACGACGCCGGAAAAATTGATCGCATCGAGAATATCGGGAAAGGCGCCGGAGATATCGTCACCGGAGCGCGAATAGATTTTGCGCCGATCGCCGGAGCGGGAAAGCTGGACGCGGATGCCGTCCCATTTCCATTCGGCGGCGTAGTCGCCCGGGACGAGACCGGCCAGATCCCCCTCCTCCACCGCATTGGCGAGCATGACGGAATGGAAAATCGCAGGTGTCGCCAGCGCCGGCTTGTCGCCGCCGCCCGCCAGCCATTGAAACAACGTCTCGTAAGGCGGCTGCAGGCCGTGCCAGAGGGTTTCGATCTCGGTGACGTCCTTGCCGCCGAGATCGGCCAGCGCCTGCTTGGCGAGCCGGGCGGAGACGCCGATGCGCATGGCGCCGGTCGCAAGCTTGATGAAGGCGAAGCGGCCGGAGGAGTCCAACCGGTCGAGCAGATCGCGGACATAGCCGCGCACTTCGGTGCGGCCGAGCCCGTTCATGCGGGTGACGACCTCGCCGAGGCGCGGCTGGGCAAGGGCCGAGCGGTCGATATCCCGTTCATTGTCCCAGACCAGCGAGATGGTTTCGGCGAGATCGCCGACATAATCGTAGGAATAGCGGAACAGCACCTCGTCCATGCGCTCCAGCACCAGTTCACGCAGCATGGCCGGCTTGACGTTGCGCACCTCCAGCGTGCCGGCAATGGCGGCCAGACCATAGCCGCGGTCGGGATCGGGCGTATCGTGGAAATAGTCGGTCAGCAGCTTCAGCTTGCCGTTGCGGCTGGGGGTGAGGACGAGGCGGTCGAGGAGGTCGGCGAAGGCTTTCATGTCGGCCTCCGGGCTTGGCAACAAGACCCCTCCCCAACCCCTCCCCACAGGTGAGAGGGACTAACCTGTGGCACTGCCCTGCCCTCTTTCGGCCTCAGCGTTCCCGGCGGTGATTTTACGACGGGACGGCGCGACACGTTAAGCCCCTCCCCCTTGTGGGGAAGGGTTGGGGAGGGGTTTTGATCCAGCTCGCAACTCATCTCAATCCGCCTCATCCTCATAACCCACCAGATGCAGCGGTTTGGCTTTGATGCCCTGCAATTGGCACCAGCGCACCAGCGCCTCCTCGCGGCCGTGGGTCACCCAGACCTCGGCCGGGTGCAGCTCGCGGATCGTTTCGGTCAGTTCCGGCCAGTCGCAATGATCGGAGATGACGAGCGGCAGTTCGACGCCGAGCTGTTTGGCGCGCTGGCGCACCATCATCCAGCCGGAGGCGAAGGCCGGCAGCGGTTCGTTGAAGCGGCGCGCCCAGCGGTCGGCGAAGGCCGAGGACGGGCCGATGACGACGGCGCCCCTGAAGGCGGATTTGTCGCTGCTTTCGATGGTCGCCGGCCGCAGCTCGCCGAGATCGATGCCCTGCCCGACATAATAATCGCAGAGCTTCTCCATGGCGCCGTGAATATAGATCGGCTCGACGTAGCCGGCATCGCGCAGCAGCCGGATGACCCGCTGGGCCTTGCCCAGCGCATAGGCGCCGACGAGATGGGTGCGCTCGGGAAATTGCCGGAGCGAGGCCAGCAGCTTGCCGGTCTCGTCGAGCGGATCGGGATGATGGAAGACCGGCAGGCCGAAGGTCGCCTCGGTGATGAAGACATCGCAGGCAACCGGCACATAGGCCGCGCAGGTCGGGTCGGGGCGGCGCTTGTAATCGCCGGAAACGACGATGCGGGTGCCGTTCCTCTCGATGGCGATCTGGGCCGAGCCGAGCACATGGCCGGCGGGATGAAAGCTCACCTTGACGCCGTTGATCAGCAGTTCCTCGCCGAAACCGGCAATCTGCTCGCTGGCGCAGAAGCCGTCGCCGTAACGCAGGCGCATGATGTCGAGCGTCTGGCGGGTGGCAAGCACGTTCACATGGCCCGGCCGGGCGTGATCGGAATGGCCGTGGGTGACGAGCGCCCGCTCGACCGGCCGCACGGGATCGACATAAAAGCCGCCTTCCGGGCAATAGAGCCCTTCCGGGGCGGGATAAAGCAGCGCGTCAGCTCTCATACCGCAAGAGATAGCGGGAAATGGGCGCGAGGCCAGAGGAAGCGAGCTTCATCACCTTATCCCGTCGAGGAAGGATAAAATTGCGGCGTTGAACTGCGCGGGACGCTGCAGCGGCGCGAAATGGCTGACGCCGGGCAAGTAGATCATCTGCGCATTCGGAATGCTGCTGGCGAGATATTCGGCATGTTCGGCTTTGATGAATTCGTCGTGTTCGCCGAGCACGATTGCGACCGGCACGCCGATGCGGCCGAGGTCGGCGGCCTGATAGTTCGGCTCGGTGCGCATCATCAGGCTCACCGCCTCGACGAAGGCATTGAAATCGTCCGGCGTGGCGGACAAGGCCGCATAATCCTTGGCGTGGCGTCTGAAGCATCGGTCGATGACCGGGGTCGGAACGAATTCCCGTGTGCCGCTCGGATCCATGTTGCAGGCGAAGAAGAAGACGCCCTCGACGCGCGACGGCGCCGCCGCGGCGAGGATCAGGGCGATGCAGGCGCCGTCGCTCCAGCCGACGAATGCCGCCTGTTCCAGAGAGAGTTCGTCCATGACGGCAAGCACGTCGGCGGCCATCAGCTCATAGGTGTAGGGACGGGCATCGCGGGTGCTGCGGCCATGACCGCGGCTGTCGATCAGGACGACGCGGCGGCCACTTTGGAGCAGCGCCGGGACCTGATAGCCCCAGTTGCCGCTGTGGCCGAGGCCCCCGTGCAGCAGGATGACGGCCGGCCCGGCGCCGTAGCTCGCATACCAGATGCGGGCGCCCTCGCGCCCGACATGGCCTTCGACTGCGGCCGGCGGCAAGGGGTCAGCGCCGTGGGCTTCGAAATGGATGAGCTCGTCGTCGTGTCGTTCCATGGCGATGACAGTCCTTTCGGGTTTATCGGCGGCCAGCATAGAAAAGCCGGAAAACAGCCCAAGAACAACCAGAATCGCTTTCTAGCTGTTGCGTCCTTCGATGCAATCAGGGGGAGCAATATGGGCAGGAAGCTTTTCTATTGCGCCGGCGCAATCGCGCTCGCCGCGGCCGGCATCTACCTCAATAATACCAGCCTGCTTGCCGCGCATCGGCCGGGAAGCCCGGTGCTGCTCGCCCATCGCGGCATCGCCCAGCGCTTCGACGAGACCGATCTGAAGAATGATACCTGCACGGCGAGCCGCATGCTGCCGCCGAAACACGATTATCTCGAGAATACCATCCGCTCGATGCAGGCGGGCTTTGCCGCCGGCGCCGATATCGTCGAGATCGACGTGCACCCGACGACGGACGGGCAGTTCGCCGTCTTCCACGACTGGACGCTCGACTGCCGCACCGACGGCCACGGCGTCACTCGCGAGCATGCGATGGCCGACATGAGGAAGCTCGACATCGGCTATGGCTACACCGCCGATGGCGGCAAGAGCTTTCCCTTTCGCGGCCGCGGCATCGGCATGATGCCGACGCTTGCCGAGGTACTGTCGACCTTTCCGGATCGGCGCTTCCTGATCAACGTCAAGAGCCGCGATCCTTCCGAGGGCGAAAAGCTCGCCGCCGTGCTCAACGGACTTTCCACCGAGCGCCGGGCCGAGATCATCGTCTATGGCGGCGACGAACCGATCGACGTCATCCGCCGGCGCGTGCCCGATATCAAGACCGCCTCGCGCCAAAGCCTGAAGGGCTGCCTCACCGGCTATATCGGCTATGGCTGGACCGGCCTGCTACCGGATGCCTGCAAGCAGCGGATGATGCTGGTGCCGATCAATATCGCGCCCTGGCTCTGGGGCTGGCCCGATCGCTTCCTCAACCGGATGCAGGATGCCGGCACCGAAGTTTTCGTGCTCGGCCCTTATCGAGGCGGTGAGTTTTCCACCGGTATCGACGACCCCGCGCAGTTGGCGCGACTGCCGCAAAACTATGCGGCAGGCATTTGGACGAATGAGATCGAGACGATCGGACGGCTCCTGGAATGAGGCGGAGCCGCCACCCGCCTCAGAACTCCTCCCAGTCGCCGCCGGCGACTGCCGCGTTGCCATGGAAGGCTGCGCCCACTTTTGCAGCCATTGCCCGCGGTGCCGATGCGACGGACCTGGAAGCGGCCGTTGCCACGGCGGGGCGCTGCTGGCGCGAGGCTTGGCCGCCGATATTGAACTGGCCCAGCAGCTGGAAAAGCGCGTCGGCTTCCTTGGCGAGGCTATGTGCGGCAGCCGTCGATTCCTCGACCATAGCGGCATTCTGCTGCGTGCCCTGGTCCATGGTGTTTACCGCAGTGTTGATTTCCTTCAACCCCGTCGCCTGCTCCTTTGAACTCTCGACGATCGCAAGAACATTGCTGTTGACCTGCTGAACCTGGGCGACGATCTCTTCGAGAGCCTTGCCGGTTTCGCCGACCAGCGTCACTCCGCGCTTCACGTGCTCGTTGGAGGCCCCGATCAGCTCCTTGATCTCCTTTGCCGCCTTGGCCGATCTCTGAGCAAGCTCGCGAACCTCTTGCGCGACCACCGCAAAACCCTTGCCGGCATCGCCCGCGCGCGCCGCCTCGACGCCCGCGTTCAGTGCCAGGAGATTGGTCTGGAAGGCGATTTCGTCGATGACGCCGATGATATTGCCGATCTCTGCGGACGATGTCTCGATCTTGCCCATCGCATCGACGGCGCTGCGGACCACCGCGCCGGAACGCTCGGCGTTCTCGCGGGTCCTTCGAACCAGCTGGCCGGCTTCCTGGGCACGATTGCTCGAATCGGAGACTGTTGTGGTGATCTCTTCAAGGGCGGCTGCGGTTTCCTCGACGGAAGCCGCCTGCTGTTCCGTACGCTTCGACAAATCGTCCGAGGCTGAACGAACCTGCTGGGCGCTGGCAGCGATGCCCGTCGCGTTTTGAGCCACGACCTGCATCGCTGTGCGCAGCTTGGTGGCCGCGGCGTTGAAATCGGTGCGGAGCCTTTCCAGTGTCGGAATGAATGGTGTTGCGACCTCCTGGGTCAAATCGCCGCCGGCCAGGCCCATCAAAGATGCCGCAAGCTGATCGACATTGTTGACGCGGGCAGTAACGTCAGTCGCGAATTTGACGACCTTGAACACCTTACCGTTCATGTCGAGGATCGGATTGTAGGTGGCCTGGATGTAGATCCTTTTGCCGCCCTTGCCGATGCGCAGGAACTCATCCGCCACGAATTCACCCGCTGCCAGGCGCTCCCAGAACCGGCGATAATCCTCGCTGTTTGCGTAGGCGCTCTCGCAGAACATGGAATGGTGGCGGCCCTGGATCTCGGCAAGCTGATAACCGAGCGCCGACAGGAAATTCTCGTTCGCTGTCAGAATCTCTCCTTTCGGCGTGAATTCGATAACAGCCTGGGCGCGCGACAGCGCGTTTATCTTGCCGGCATCTTCGGCGCTCTGCAGTTTCTGCCTGGTGATATCGGTCGCGAACTTCACCACTTTATACGGCTTTCCGCCACTGAAGACGGGATTGTAGGAAGCTTCAATCCAGATTTCCCTGCCGCCCTTGCCGATGCGCTTGTATTGCCGCTGATCAAACGCGCCTCGGCTGAGCTTTGCCCAAAACTCGCGATAGTCGGCCGACGAGGCTTCTGCCGGCTCGACGAACATCCGGTGGTGCTGGCCGACAATCTCTGACAATTCGTAGCCGAGCGCGGCGCAGAAATTGGCGTTGGCCGTCAGAATCTTGCCGGTGAGGTCGAACTCGATGATGGCTTGTGACCTGCTCATCGCCGCCAGTACGGCCTTGGCATCCGAACCGAAGCCGAATCCTAGTGTCTTCATGCTGTCCCCCTAACTCAGCTCTTAAGCCAATGACTGCCGCGACCCCACCGGACTTGCGTTAGATGAGCGATCTGGGAATAGAATCCGATAAATTCTTTAAGTTTGCATTAACCCCACCTTTGCCCCGACAGCAGCCCCCGCTGCTGAACCCAAAAGCAGAAGAATTACAAATAAAATCAGTTATTTGAACAAAGCTCTTCGAAAGGTCGGCTTCGACACAGCAAGTTCCGGCGGGGATTTCGAGCGTGAAGACAGCGTTTTTTCCACCTGCGCCGCCCTGAAAATTCTAAGAACGGTTTACTCTTTGTTAAGCAATCATCCGCCCCTTATCTCCGTATTTCCGGCGGTGAACGGCCTTTCTGTTTTCCCGCTGCAAGTGCATATTTCATCGTCCTTCGAGCGTGCAGAATCAGTTGCTGGACACGTCGGCCGCGAAGCGCTGGATGCGATTGTTGATCGGAGAAAGACATGATGCTCGAGGATGAGTTCAATCGAATTGAGGAAGTCGCTGCAGGCTTCAAGACGCATTACGAAGTGTTCAAATATATGAAGGGCCTCACACAGGACCTTGGAATGAATGCTTTCCTGTTCATGACACTGCCGACGGTCGACATAGTTGAGATCGGCGCGACCAAGATCATCACCAATTGGCCGGCGGAAATGGTGGATTACTATGATGCCCATAATCTGATGATCGACAGCCCGGTCATCCGCCGGATGATGAGGTCGACCAGCCCCTTCAACTATGATGTCGAAGCGATCAATACCAATCGTGGAGGAGGCAAGAAGTCGACGGTCATCGAGCTGTTCAACCGATATGGCATGGAAAAAGGGGCCTATTTCCCCGTTCACGACGCGGCGGGCGGACGTGGCGCCATGTCGATTTCGGGTTCTCGGAATTTCAGCATGATCGAAATGGCGAAGCTCCTGTTCATCGCCACGCTCATCTATGACCGGCTCTCGCAGCTCACATTGAACGAGAAGCACAAACCCATCGAGTTTACGCGGAGCGAACTGGACTGTCTCAGGCTCACCGCCGGCGGCAGGAAGGGCAACGAAATTGCAAAGCTTCTCGATCTCACCGAAAATGCGGTCAACAATCACATCGGCAGCGCGATCAAGAAGCTCGGCTGTACGACAAGAACGCAGGCAGTCGTCAGTGCTCTGCGCCTCAATATCATTCGAGTTTAGATCGCGGCGATCAGCAGGCTTATGAAATGACGTTCAGAGGTCCCGCGCCCGCAGCAATGCCGGGATCTCTTCCGGAGAGACGGGCTTGGAAAAGCGATACCCCTGCGCCTCCTCGCAGCGCGCGTGACGCAGGAAATCCATCTGGGCATCGGTTTCGACGCCTTCGGCAAGCACCGAAAGCTTCAGCGTCTGCGCCAGCGAAATCACCGCCGAGGCGATGGCGACGGCGGTCTTGTCGCCCGGCAGCGCCTCGACCAGCGAACGATCCATCTTCAGCCGGTCGAAGGGGAAGGTCTTCAGCGCCGCAAGGCTGGAATAGCCGGAGCCGAAATCGTCGATCGACAGGCGCACACCGAGCGCCCGCAGCGATGCCATCATCGCAAGCGCGCGTTCGGCATCCTGCATCACCACGCTTTCGGTGACCTCGAGCTCCAGCCAATGGGATTGCAGGCCGTGGCGCTCCAGCGCCTCGGCGACATGGCTTGCGAAATCCGGATCGGCGAATTGCTTGGCCGAGACGTTGACGGCGATCGTCAGCGGCGTCAGGCCCAAATCCTGCCAGGCGCGCGCCTGGCGGCAGGCCTCGTTCAGCACCCAGAGCCCGAGGGGAACGATGAGGCCGGTCTCTTCGGCGAGCGGGATGAAATTGACCGGCGGCACCCTGCCCTTGGCCGGATGGTTCCAGCGGACCAGCGCCTCGATGCCGGTGATGCGGCCGGTGGCGACATCGACCTGCGGCTGATATTCGAGGAACAGCTGATCGCCTGTTATCGCCTGGTGGAGCTCCTCCTGCTCGCCGAGCGGCATGCCGACCGGTGTGCCGGCGCCATCGTGATGCTGCAGCGTATTGCGGCCGAGCTGCTTGGCCCGGTACATGGCGCGATCGGCATTAGCGAGGAGCTCTTCGGCGGTTGCGCCGTCGACGGGGAAGGCGGCAACGCCGATACTCGCGGTGATGGCGATGTCACCGCTCTCGCCGCGCATCGGCCGGTTGATCGCCTTCTGCAATTCGCGCAGGCGCCGCGCGATGCCGGCGTCGTGGCTCGACTGGTGGACGAGCACCACGAGGAATTCGTCGCCGCCGAGCCGCACCACCATATCCGAGGCGCGGACGCTGTTGGCCATGCGGGTGGCGATCTCCTTCAGCACTTCGTCGCCGGCGGCGTGGCCGCGGCCGTCATTGACGTCCTTGAAATTGTCGAGATCGATATAGGCGACGGTGACCTTGCGATTGTTGCGCCGGGCCTGATCGAGGATGCTGGCCAGCCTTTCCTTCAGGAAGGCGCGGTTCGGCAGGCCGGTCAAATCATCATGATGGGCCATGAAATGGATGCGGTCATCGACGCGCTTGCGCTCGATGGCGATGCCGGCGATGTGCGTGGCGAGCGCCACCAGCTTCATCTCATGCTCGGTGGGACGGCGGACTTCCCTGGAATAGAGGGCGAAGGTGCCGAGCACATTATTCTCAGAGGTGGCGATCGGCGTCGACCAGCAGGAGCGGAAGCCGAAGGGGGCAATCAGCGCGCGGAAATCCTCCCAGAGCGGATCGCTCATCACGTCCTCGACGATCACGGTCTGGCCGCGCCAGGCGGCGGTGCCGCAGGAGCCGACCTTGGGGCCGATGGTGACGCCGTCGATCAGGCGGCTGTAGCCGCCGGGCAGATTGGGAGCTGCCCCGTGATAGAGCCTGGTGCCCTCGCTGTCGAGCAGCAGCACCGATCCGTCGATGCCGGTCAGCTGCGCCTCGATCATCAGCACCAGCGCTTCGAGGATCATCGGCAACGGCTCGTTGCGGGCGATCATTTCGAGCAGTTTCGCCTGGCCGCGATGGAGATCTTCCTGGAGCTTGCGTTCGGTGATATCGCGGGAAACACCGATCAGCCCGATGATTTCGCCGCGATCGTTGCGCAGCGGAATCTTCGAGGTCAGCCGGCAGACCGGCCTGGGGCTGCCGGGAAGAACGACCGTTTCCTCCATGTCGATCCGGGCCTGGCCGGTCGCCATGATCTGCTGCTCGATATCGAAATGACGGCGCGCCACCTCGAAATCGAACAGGTCGAAATCGCGCTTGCCGGTGATCTCATCGGCACTCCCGAAGCCAAGGTTGCTGGCGGTGACGGCATTGGCGAAGACGAAGCGGCTGTCACGATCCTTGACGTAGAGGAAATCCGGCAGTTCGTGGATGATCGCTTTCAGGCGCAGGTTCTCGACGCCTTCGGAGAGGTGGTGGGCGGTCGACGCCATCATTGCCTCGGTCGCGGCAACGAAGCGCCGCGTTTCGGCCGTCAGGGCCTCGGCCGATTCCCATCGCCTGGCACTTGGTTCGTGCATTACCCCATTCTCCCCGGCCCCGCAGTCGTCATTTCCCTTCAAAGTAGTCCTGAAGTCCTTCGGCTTGCTTAAGTGACAGAGTGAACAACACGCCAAAATAAGCGGCGAGATCCTGCCCTCAACCTCGGCGGCAACCGCAATTTCGCGCGCCGGGGAAAAGTCTGTGCCAAAAGAAGACAGGCGGGATGGCACGTTTCCTGCTAGAGGCGGGCCATGACAGGAGCGCCCGGAATGCCTTCACGCCGCGACATGCTTCTCTTTCTCGCCGTCTCGGCGGTTGCGGGCGGGACGTCGCGCGCGTTTGCCTCGCCGCTGACGGCTGCTGCCCAGCCCGATTTGCGCGGTGCGATCGATGCGGTGGAATATCGCGCCATTCCCGAAAGCGGCGACCGCAAGGCCCGCAACCTGGAGCAGATGATCAAACAGGCGGCGGCCGAGAACGTGCCGGTCTTCCTGCCGCCCGGCACCTACCGGATCTCCAATCTCACCTTGCCCGACAATACCCGCATCACGGGCGTGCCCGGCGCTTCGCGGATCGTCTATACCGGTGAAGGCCATCTCTTCGCGGCCGAGAATGTGCGGCGCATCGAGCTTTCCAATCTCGTCATCGACGGCGGCAACCGCTGGCTCGGCGATTATGCCGGCGGGCTCGTGCAATTTACCGGCGTCGACGAGGTGCTGATCGACAATTGCGAAATCGGCGGCAGCCGCAAGCACGGCCTGCAGTTGGAGCGTTGCGGCGGACGGATCGAGCGCAGCCGCATCTCAGGTGCGGCCCAAGCCGGGCTCTACGCGGTCGATTCCGCCAATCTTTCGGTCACCGGAAATACGATCGCCGATTGCGGCAATGGCGGCATTCTCGTGCATCGCTGGAAGAAGGCGGAAGACGGCACGGTCGTTTCCGGCAACCGGATTTCCAACATCCGCGCCAATGACGGCGGCACCGGCCAGAACGGCAACGGCATCAACATCTTCCGCGCCGACGGGGTGATGGTTGTCAATAACCATATTTCCGACTGCGCCTTTACGGCGATCCGCGCCAATTCGGCCTCGGACATCCAGATCAGCAGCAACCAGTGCCGGCGCTCCGGTGAGACGGCGATCTATGTCGAATTCGCCTTCGAGGGTGCTGTGGTCTCCGCCAACCTGATCGACGGGGCGGCCAATGGCATTTCGATCGCCAACTTCGACGAAGGCGGCAGGCTCGCGAGCGTCACCGGCAACGTCGTGCGCAACCTGACGCTGAAAGGCCCCTACCAGCACGAGGTCGGCTTCGGCATCGGCATTGCAGCGGAGGCCGATACGCTGGTGTCGGCCAATGTGATCGAGGGCGCACCGCGCTGGGGACTGCAGATCGGCTGGGGCGCCTATCTGCGCAATGTCGTCGTCAGCGGCAATGTCGTGCGCAAGGCCCCGGTCGGCTGCGCCGTCTCGGTCGCCGCCGGCGCCGGTACCGCCGTCATCACCGACAACGTCTTCCAGGAAACCACGGACGGCGCGGTTCTCGGCTTCGAGTGGGAGAAAAAAGTCTCCGGCGAGATGGCGGACGGCGGCTCGCCCTATGCCCAGCTCACCGTCGAGCGAAACCGCGTGTCCTGAGAAGAGGATTGCTTCTCAGCGACACAGGGATACTATATCTCTTTGTTTTTGCTTCACTCCTGTGAAGTAGCGGCTGTTATATGCAACCCGCGGCGTTCTAGGAGACCTCATTTTGAGCCATTGCTATGCGCACTTGAAATTTTACCCTGAGAGGGTAATTTAGTTGTGGAGAAACGCAGGGCTCACTATAATCTCGCCACCGTCATCGCCGTTGTCATGGATCGGAGGGCGGCAGCCTTCACCAAAAGTGCCATCGACGGCGGGAGGGCAATGGGGCTCACCGTTTCGGAAATGATCGACGTCATCTGCGCGCTCAAGAGCGGCCATCTTTATAAGTCGATGACGACTTATAAAGACAACACCGTTTGGCAGGATGTTTATCACGCCAATACGCCTGTTGGTAAAGCTTATGTCAAAAGTCACGCTGAGGGAGGATGGCGCACCCGTCATCCAATTCAAGGAGTTGTAGCAATGGCCAGGATATGTGTTTGCTGTGACGCAAAGTCCGAAATGACGCCATTCTTCGATGAAACCCATCAAGTTACGTTTCGCGATCTGAAAGCGGAGGTCGGCGGTTTGTCGGGTTTTCGTTGCGGCTCATGCGGCGAGATCGAGTATGACCAGCCCAGTGCGGAACGTTATGCTCAAGCCGGCGATGCGCTGGTCTTGCAGGATAGGCAAGCGGTCGGCGAGGATCTGCGTCGAATTCGCAAGAAACTCCGCATCAATCAGACTGAAGCATCGGCGTTGACCGGCGGTGGGCACAATGCGTTCTCACGCTATGAGACCGGAAAAGTCAGTCCGCCACCCGCTGTGGTCAACCTTTTTCGAATGCTCGATCGGCATCCGGACGATATCAAGGAATTGCGCCGCGCCTAACTCGCCGGCACCTTCGCTGGGATTGATCTTCGGCTTGACGCAACTCCCGGCAAGTCGCTTCGCGCTATTGCCGGTTGCCCCCGCGTGGAGCAGGCATTGCCACACCCTTGGTTACTGCGTCTGATAGGTGCCAGTCACGCTCGCTTCCGCCAATGCGTGTTTCCTTGCCTCCGCCCACATGGCGTTGATGCCGGCGGCATCCGGAATCGAAAGCGTCGGCACGTCGAGGGCGGCGAGGCGGAAAATATAGTGGTGCGGGCGATCGCCTTGCGGCGGTTGCGGGCCGTCGTAACGGGCATTGCCGAAATCGTTCTTGTAGAAGCGCGGCGCCTGCTCCGGTGCGGTATCGGCGCTTTCGCCGAGTGCCGTCCACTGCGCCGGGATATTGGCGATGCCGCAATGGCGGAAAGTGCCGCGCGGGGCGTCCGGATCCTCGACCACCAGTGCAAAGCTCCTGGTCTCGGCGGGAGCGCCGCTCCAGGCGAGCGGTGGAAAGAGATTCTCGCCGGCGCGCGCATATTTCTTCGGGATCGGCTGATCCTGCGCAAAGGCCTTGCTGATCAATGTCAAAGTCATGACATTCTCCTTTATCTTTCTCCTTTGTCCTTCAGGCTCCTTTGTCTCCTTCAGGAACGACCGCCTCCCTTCTTATGTTCACTTTCCTGATTGCGGCCGCGCATAATCGTGCGATCGTCGCTGCCCGCATCCGGGGCGGGCTTCAAATCATTGCCTTTCCGATGCGCCTGCCTCGCCTGCGCATTGCGCTGCAGATCCGCTGCGGCGTCGAAATCTTTGTCGGCATTTGCCGTTTTCTCGCGTTTTTCGATGACGCGAAGCTGCTGTTCATGCGTCTTCTTCCCCGTCATGACATTCCTCCTGTCTCAGCCCGCGCCCCTGCTTTTAGGGTCGAACCCACCGGCCTTCTCATTGTTCCCCAGACCCTGAAATGTGCTTCCGACCGCCGGCGATTTCCGGCATTACGCAGCCGCATCAAAAGCTTTCATCGTCCCATCAGCGGCGAGGACTTTTTCCAGAGAGATCCGGCGTTTACGGTTTCTCCGACACATCGGAGGGGTATGGCCATGCTGACAATCTACGGAGTCTATCGATCGCGCGCCTCGCGCGTCTACTGGATGGCGCATGAACTCGGGCTCGAATTCCGCTCCGTGCCGGTGCTGCAGGCAAGGCGGCTCGCCGATCCGCTCTCCGAGGAAGCGCCGCTCAACACCCACTCGCCCGATTTCGCTACCGTCAATCCGATGGCGCAGATCCCCAGCATTCGCGACGGCGACCTCGTCATGCACGAGTCGCTGGCGATCAACCTCTACCTCGCCCGCAAACATGGCGGGCCGCTTGCCGGACAAACCGTCGAAGAAGACGGATTGCTGACGATGTGGACGATCTGGGCGGCCTCGCAGGTCGAACCGCATTCGGTCAGGATCGTGCTCACCTATGATAACGGGCTCGAAAACAGCCAGGAGGGCAAGGAAGCGATCGCCGCCGCCTGCTACGGGCTGCGCCGACCACTTGCTGCGCTCGAAGGCCACCTTGCCGGTCGGCAGTGGATCGTCGGCGACCGCTTCACCGTTGCCGATCTCAACATCGCCGAGGTGCTGCGCTACGCCCAGAGCGAGACGGCGCTGTTCGATGCGCATCCTGATATCAAGGCCTGGATCGAGCGCTGCCAATCGCGTCCCGCCTACAAGGCGATGCAGGCAGCGCGCAGCAAGGAGCCGGTCGAGGTCTGATCTATCGAAACAAGGCGAGCGTGCCGGCCATTTCCTCGCGGATCCAGGCCTTGAAATCCTTGACCTTCTTCGGCTCGCGCGCACCCTCGGCGGTGATGAAATAATGGCCGAAGCCGGTGCGCGCCCGAATGCCGAAGGGGGCCGCCAGCCGGCCTTCGGCAAGCGCGAAGGCAGCAAGCGTCTGCCAGGCGAGCATGACGCCCTGGCCGGCAATCGCCGCATCGAGGCAGAGCGAGGCATCGTTGAAGACGTGGCGGGTCGCAAGCGTCGCGCCCGATAGCCCCGCCTCGCGCATCCAGACCTCCCAGCTGAACATGGCGCGACCATCGATGATGGCAGGCAGGGCGAGGATATCGGCGGGCTCTTTCAATTTCGCCGCCATCTCCGGCGAGCAGACCGGAAAGACCTCTTGTGGCAGCAGCAGTTCGGCCCTCACGTCAGGCCATTTGCCGGTGCCGACGCGGATGCCGATATCGACATCGCAGAGCGCCGGACTGACGAGATTGGTGGTCGCGTCCAGCCGCAGCTTGATGTCGGGATGGCGCTCGGCGAAACGATCGAGCCGGCAGACGAGCCAGCGGGCGGCAAAAACCGGGGCCACCGAGATGGTCAGGATTGTATCGTCCTTGCGGCTGGCGATCGACACCGCCGCCGAAAGACGGGCAAAACCCTCGTCGAGCGCATGAAGCACCGGCCGGCCGGCTTCGGTAACGATCATGCCGCGGGCGGTGCGCTCGAAGATCACCTGCCCCAGCTGCGCCTCAGCCTTGATCACCTGCTGGCTGACGGCGCCGACCGAGACGCCAAGCTCGTCGGCGGCCGCCTGCAGCGAGCCGAGACGGCCGACCGCCTCCAGCGCCCTGAGGCCGTTGAGATGGACCGTGTTGAGGTTCTTCATATAGTTTTTCTATAGCAGCGCCGCGGTAAACTCAATTGAAAATCCGTCCGCGCAAGCCGACATTGCAGCATAGGATCATGATCCAGCACCGCTGGAGAAAGCGAGGACTGCCGTGTCGTTGCTGAAGTTTTTCTTGAAGCCTATTGCTGCTATCAACAGCACGCAACCCGCCAATACCCCGACCTGGGAGGAGGATCCGCTGCGCCATCCCGACGTCGAGCGTATGTCGCTGCGCGAACTCGCCGATCTGCCGCTCGGCGCGGAGATCGTCATTCCCCCGCAGGAGAGACCCGCGCTGGCGAAATGCGCGTGAAACTATGCTAGGCTCCGCCCGAGAAAAAAGGGCGGGACAATGGCCGGCGATGTCGACCTTATCTTCGAGCGCTTGAAGCGGCTGGCGGCGGAAGCCGGCCTGCCCGACGTCGAGGAGAGCACCTCCTATGGCAATCCGGCGCTGAAGGTTGCCGGCAAGAGTTTTGTGGCGGTGAAAAACCCCGAGACGATCGTCATCTCGATTTCGCTCGACGACAAGGATCATCTCCTGGAAATGGCGCCCGACATCTACTTCCAGACCGATCATTATGTCGGCTGGCCGCATCTGCCGCTGCGCGCCGCCCTGATCGGCGATGACGAATTGCGGCTGCGGCTGATCGGCGCCTGGCTGTTCCGGGCGCCGAAGAAGCTGGCCAATCGTTTCGGGCGTCAGCCCCGATCATAGGCCAGAGCGCGCTGAACCGCGGGGCCGCTGCAGCATGCGGGCGTGGTGGGCGCAAGGCGGCGAAACCATCGGCAGTCAGTTCGACGATCACGTTTTTCTCGGAGCTTGAGAGGTGCGTCCGCTTTGGCGGCTGAGGGTATTTGCGGATCGGTCGTAGAAAAACCTTACTTGGCACCTGCATTCGCCCGACGCCACGTCAATTCCGGCGTCGCGAGCCTATCTGTTTCAGCAAAGAGATTTCAGTGCCAGCAATTCGAAAAATCCTATTCGGACTCCTAGCAATTTTAACGGTCGTGATTGTCGTCGGCGCCGGCTGGCTCTGGCAGGTCGCGGGTGTTTACGGTTTCAACACCGTCCTGCGGCGCGGTGGAACCTATTGGACCGACATGAAACCTGACGACGAGCGCCTCTCCGCCTCCATGCGTTTGGCGTTGAGCCCCGTGATCCCGGCCGTTCTGCCCGGGCCGCTGGTCTGGCAGGAGCCGGAGACGGGGTTCGAGGTGGCGGAGTTGCCGGTTCTTGCCGATGGCCGCGAAGTCGACCGGATCTTTCTCAGCAGAGTTGACCCGGCCCGCTTTCGATTCGTCACGCATAATGCGGCTGCGGGCGATACCGGCATCGACGAATGGGAAAAGGCTTTGCCTAACGCCGTGCTCATCGTAAACGGCAGCTATTATGACATGCATGGCAGGCCCGACACGCCCTTCGTCAGCGAGGGCATTGCGATGGGTCCTCAGCAATATGACGCGAAGGCGGGCGCCTTCATTGCCGGCAAAGACACGGCCGATATCCGCGATCTGACGCATCAAGACTGGCAGGCAGCTTTTGCCGGCGCGTCGAACGCCATGGTCTCCTATCCGCTCCTGATCGGCGATGACGGGCAGACGCATGTGAATGTGAAAAGCCGCTGGCTGGCGAACCGTACCTTTGTCGCCAAGGACGATTTGGGGCGTGTCGTCATCGGGACGACAAAGGACGCGTTCTTTTCCCTCGACCGGCTGGCAGAGTTTCTCAAGACCTCGCCGCTCAATCTCAAGGTCGCGCTCAATCTTGACGGCGGTCCTCTCGCCTGCCGGAGTGTTCGGCTGAATGGCTATCGGCAAAAATTCTACGCAAGGTGGGAGTCTCAGGCGGACGGCGATAGAGTAAGCCTGCTCCGCTGGCCGATTTCCGAGGCCAACTGGGCCATGCCGATCGTGCTGGCTGTCGAGCGGAAGTAGGTCGGGCGGTACTGCGCTGAGGGGCGGATCCAATGACACGCGCATTGACCCGCCGCCTTTTCGGGCCTAGATAGCTAGACAGTCTAGCCAGGAGACCTCGCATGGAATGGCAGTTGCAGGACGCCAAGAACCAGTTCTCGAAAGTGGTACAGAGGGCGCGAGATGAGGGGCCGCAGGTGGTTACGTTGCGCGGAGAGCGCGCGGCTGTCGTCTTGTCCGCCCGCGATTACGACGCCCTGCGCGCCGGCCGCCCGACGCTGGTCGACGATCTACTGGGCGGTCCTGCCTGGGACGACGAGCTTGCCGACGCCGTGGAAACGCGGGCGAAGATCCCTAGCCGCGGCGTGACCTTCTGATGTATCTGATTGATACGAACATCGTCTCGGAGGCGCGGCGCGGCACGCCGCAGGCGGTTGCCTGGCTGCGCTCCGTCGACCCGCTGAGCATCCACCTGAGCGCCCTGACCCTTGGCGAGATCATGCGCGGCATTGCCCTCAAACAGAAGTCGGATCCGAAGGCGGCAGCCCACCTTGCCGAGTGGCTGCGCAAGTTGCGCCATGACCACGGCGCCCGCATCCTTCCGGTAACAGATCAGATCGCCGTGGAATGGGGCCGAATCGCCGCGATCCGGCCGCGCGGCGACATCGACGGGCTGATCGCCGCGACCGCCATCGTCCATGATCTGATCGTCGTCACCCGCAATGTCGGCGATTTCAATGATACGGGCGCATCGGTGATCGATCCCTGGGAGACCTGGGCATGACCTCCGGGATTCGGCGGTCACCCTGCCCCGCGGGCTTCAGGTTTAGCCATCAACCCCGATCGTAAGCGAGCGCGCGCTGAACGGCGGGGCGCTGCAGCATGCGGGCGTGGTGATCGCTGACCTTTGCGAAGCGGGCGGGATCGACGCCGTCGGCCGGCAGCCAGTCGGTTATGACGAAGAGATAGGGGTCAGCGAGCGAATAGGTCTCGCCCATCACCCAGGGACCTTTGAACATCGTCTCTTCGATCAGGGTGAAACAATCGGCCATATTCTGCGGCACCTTCGCCTTCATCGCCTCGATCGCTGAGGGATCGTCGGACCAGCGGGAGCCGCGCCGGCGATGGGCATGGTTCACATGCACGGTCGAGCAGAGATAGCTGTTGAAGGACTGCAGCCGCGCCATCTCGAAAACATCGCCGAGCGGCGCCAGTTTGGCGGCCGGCGCGCTTTCGGCGATAAAGCCGAGAATCGCCGGCGTTTCGGTCAGCACACCGCGGTCGGTGATCAGCGCCGGCACGCGTCCCTTCGGGTTGATCTTCAGATAGTCCGGCGAACGCTGCTCGCCATTGGCGAAGCTGAGCTTCTTCGTTTCGAAGGCAAGGCCGGATTCTTCCAGGGCGATCAGGCTTGCGAGCGCGCAGGTTCCCGAGGCGTAATACAATGTCAGCATGGTTCTCGTCTCCCTTTCGAGAATTGGTATAGCGCAGCCGTCGCGATGCTGAAACTAGCGGATTGCTGTTCTGACACTGGGTGGGACGCCCCTCATCCGCCTGCCGGCACCTTCTCCCCGTTCTGACGGGGCGAAGGGGACAAGCGGCGAGCTCTCAGTTCCTCACCGACCTAGCGCAGGGCACGTCCCCTCTCCCCGTTTTACGGGGAGAGGGCTAGGGTGAGGGGCAGCCCACACCCACGAACTCTCGCCCTCAGCCGCAGCCCGGCACATCCTCCAGCCGATGCCAGACCGGGATGCCGCGTTCCCTGGCGATGCGCACGTCATTGTCGGCGCCCTTGGAATCGCCAGGCAGACGCAGCACACCCTCGCAGAGCTGAAGCAGCCGGCCGGCGACCGGGTGGAAGATTTCCTCGTAGAGCGCGTCGCCGACCGATCTGCCGCCGGCGGCATGCCAGATCGGCAGCGCTACCCATTCGCCGATCATCGGCACGTGGCCGGCGGCAAACAGCTTGTGCGAAGGCTCCTCCAGCCGCTTCAGGTTGGCGGCCATCTTTTCCGGGTCGTCGCCCGTTCCCGACCGGTAAGGCCCGGCAATCAAAATCAGCATCTTTCACTCCATCACTGAGCACTCCCGGCCTCATGCACGGGATATCGTGAAAATGCACGATATTTCTTGAATTTCGAGTCATTTCGTGCAAGATTACGCCATCTCGTTCAATTTCGTGCAGAGAGCCCATGCTGACATCACAACGCAAAACCCTCATTCTCGATATTCTGCGCCGTGACGGCCAAGTGATCGCCAAGCGCGTCGCCGAGGATTTTTCGCTTTCGGAGGACACGATCCGGCGCGACTTGAGGGAAATGGCGGCGGAGGGGCTGTTGAAACGCGTGCATGGCGGAGCGATGCCGCTTTCACCCGATCTGCCCGATTTCACCGCGCGGCGCAGTGTCTCGTCCGAGATCAAGGCGCGGCTCGGGGCGGCGGCGGCCGCGATGGTCAAGCCGGGGCAGATGATCTTTCTCGACGGCGGCACGACAACGGCGGAGATCGCCCGGCGCCTGCCGCGCGACATGCCGCTGACGGTTGCGACCCACAGCCCGACGATCGCCGCCGAACTGGAGCACCATCCGACGGCCGAGGTGATCCTTGCCGGCGGACGGCTCTACAAACATTCGATGGTGGCGACGGGGGCGGCGGCGATGGCGGCGATCTCGCAGCTGCGCCCCGACCTGTTCTTCCTCGGCGTCACCGCCGCCCATCCGGTGCACGGGCTATCCACCGGCGATTTCGAGGAAGCGGCGATCAAACGCCATATCGCCCGCTGCTCGGCCGAAACCCATGTGCTGCTGACGCAGGAGAAGTTCGACCTCGTCTCGCCCTGCCCGGTGCTTGCAATTTCCGAGGTGGCCGGGCTGATCGTGCCGGCGGAGATGGGCGACGAGCGGCTGAAACCCTATCGCGATCTCAATGTCACGATCGCCGCGGCATAGTCATTCGGCCAAGGCCGAGGTAACCCTGACATCGCCGACATGGATGCCGTTCCAATTGCGCATCGAAGTCGCGGCAAAACCCGTCAGGGCGGCATGCACGCCGTCTTCCGTCTCGAAGAAGCGGGCGAGCGTGGCGGCCACCATGGCTTCGGCAGCACGGGTTGCGCCGTCCTCGCATTTCAGCGCGATGGCGATGCCCTTTTCCGGGATCGCGGCGCAGAAGACGCCCTCGGCGCCTGTTTTGACGAAGATGCGGCCCGGGGCGAACTGCATCAGTTTCGTGCAGGCGCGGCCGGAGCCGGCGACATAGAAGGGCTCGGCCATGCAGGCCTCGATCAGGCGGCGGGATGCCTTGGCGCGCAAAGGCTCCAGGCCGTTGCCGGTCGCCATTTTGGCAAAGCCGTGGGCAAGGCTGCGCAAAGGCACGGCATAGGTCGGAATCGAGCAGCCGTCGGTGCCGCAGCTTTCGGCGCCGAGCACGGCGCCGGTCAGGCTTTCCATCGATGCGCGAATCTCGACCTGCAGCGGGTGCTCATAGCCGACATAGGCTTTCGGATCGATATCCCGGTGGCAGCAGACGCAGATGAAGCCAGCGTGTTTTCCCGAGCAATTGTTGTGCAGCGCGGTCGGCGCCTCGAGCGTGCGGGCCTGCTGGATCAGGACCTTCTGGCTCATCGACCAATGGGCGCCGCATTCCAGCGCTTCGGCATTGCGGCCGGCCCGCGCCAGCATGGAGGCGGCAAGCGCCACATGCTCGTCCTCGCCATTATGCGAGGCGCAGGCGAGCGCCAACTCCTTGTCGCCGAAACCATAGGCGTCGGCCGCACCGCTTTCGACGAGCGGCAGCGCCTGCATCGCCTTGCAGGCCGAACGCGGGAAGACAGCGGCTTCGATATCGCCGAGCGAGAAGACGAGGCTGCCATCGCCATCGACGACCGCCACCGCGCCGCGATGACGGCTTTCGACGAGCAGGCCACGGGTGACTTCGACGGCGACGGGATTGGTCATGGGCTCTCATCCTGGTGCTGGCGGGATGCGGCAGGCATAACGCGTCAGGGCGCGAAAGCCAACGGGTTTAGCCAACCCCTCCGTCATGCTCGGCCTTGAGCCGAGCATCCATACCGCATCCACCAACAGCAGCGGCATGGATCCGGGGTCAAGCCGAAGGACGACGGTGGATGGAGAGCAGTCCGCGCCTATTCTCTTTCAACGACGATTTTCCTGAGGACACCGCCGCTGTCGGGAACCTCGACTTCGATGGCTTTGCTCTTACGTCCGGACTGCGCTTTGCCGCAAACCGCGATTGCAGCCCTCATGAGGCCTCTGTCGGTCAGGCGTTCTCTGTCGGTCGGGATGACTGGCTTAAACGTATCTGTGGCTTTTTTCGCCGATTCCCATGTCATCTGGAAACCACATCCGTTCATCACGAGATTCCGAAAGAAGTGCTGAACGAGCGGCCGACCGTCGGGGGCTGTGTGCGTGCAACCTGTAACGGCGAAAGAAAGCGCGACAACGCCAAGAATACGAAATTTCATCGTCCCATCCAAATGATCAACCCAAGCGAGCACTAAAGGCAGAAAATTGGTAGAGTCAATCGGCCAGAACGGCGCGCATTTACGCCGAAGCGCCCACACACCCGGTCATCCCAGATCTTGCGCTGGGCTCCAGCCGTATTGATGTCCGCGCCGCGTGAATGCAAGCCTTGAGATCGGACGCGTAGCGACGCTATCCTGCAACCGCGTCACATTCGAAGGTATCATCTTGCAATCAGGTCTATCCATTTCAGCGTCCATATTGTGGGTATTTTTCACGCTCGTCTCTCTCGGTCTGGCGTGCTGGTTGGCGCGCCGACCCAAAAGGACAAGCGTTGGAATCATCCTCGGAGCGCTTCTGGGGTTGGCTTTGATATCGATTGCGTCGGTTCTGACCGGTTTCCTCGGAAGCGTTCTTCCCTTAGGGCAAATCGATTTCTGGCTCTCCAGTTTGACGGCGCAGATCTGACGCAGCAATCATCACAGGAATTGACTGAAACGATCGAAAACTATCGTTTCTCTGATGCATCGGACGCGGCTAAAGATGGTGCATCAGGAACCGCCCGAATGTCATCCACTCTTTCCTTGATTCTGCGCGACAACAGGATCCGCATTCCCACCGTGACGCTCGTCGCGCTCGCCTTCACCTATGCCTCGACCGTGCCTTACCAGTCGATCATCGGCATCAATGAACTGGGCCTCAGCAACGGCACCTATTCGGCGCTGGTGTTCTTCTCGGCGATCGTCAACGTCACGACGAGCCTGACGCTCGGCATCTGGTCGGACCGGCTGAAGGAGCGGCGGCCGCTGGTGCTGGCACTTTCGGTCGCCGGCATGCTCGGTTTCGGATCGATCGCGATCATCCACAGCCCGGCGATCTTCATCATCTCGACGCTGTTGCTGGTGCCGATGAGCAATTCCACCTATTCGCTGCTTTTCGCCAGCCTGCGCGCCAGGACCAACCAGATCGAGCGCGGCGAGGCAGCGGCGGTCACGGCAACGGTGCGGGCGCTGTTTTCCGGCTCCTGGGCGCTGGCGCCGGGGCTGATCGGCCTCTATCTCGTCAATTCGACGTCGATGACGCCGGCTTATGGGATCGCGGCCTTCGCAAGCCTCGTCTGCTTCTGCCTGTATTTCTTCTTCGCGCCGGGCAACGGCACGGCCGGCCCCGCCCCCGATCCCGTCGGATTCCTGGTTTCGCTGAAGCGGATATTCATGCCCTATGTGCTGGTGCGCGTCATCGTCATGTCGCTGCTCTTCGGGCTGCAGCGGCTGAACGGCATGCTTGCGCCGCTGATCATCACGAATGCGGCTGATGGAACCGTGGTCGATGTCGGCTTCATCGCCGGGCTGACGGCCTTTCTCGAAATGCCGTTCATGGTCATCTGGGGGATGGCGCAACGGCGCTTCCGCACCGTGCATGTGCTTGCCTTCGGGGCGCTGATCTATTGCGCCTATCTGATGCTGCTCGGCTTCGCCTCGGCGCGCTGGCACATCTATGCGCTGCTCCTTCTCAACGCCTGCGGAGCGGCGGCGATCCTCAGTGTGCCGATCACCTATCTGCAGGATCTGATCGCCGACCGGCCGGGGCTCGGAACCTCATTACTCTCGCTCAATACCTTCATCGGCACCGGCATGAGCGCCGCAATTTTCGCCTTCGGCACATCGGTCACCGATTATTCCGGCACCGCCTTCGTCGGCGCTGTCGCGGGCTTGGCATCGATCGCAGCCTTGCTTTATCTCGAAAGCAGCAGGCGGCAGGTGCGGCAGCCGGCCTAAGATGTAAAGCCGCTCGTGCGCGGCATGGTCAACGCTGCAGTAGCGGAGGGAATGTGGCGCCGGCATCATGTGGCGCTGTACCGAAAACCGTCTGCCCCTCACCCTAACCCTCTCCCCGTTTTACGGGGAGAGGGGACATGCCCTACGAGAGGCATGTAGGAACGGAGCGGGCGCGGCATGTTCCTTCGCCCCGTTTACGGGGAGAAGGTGGCGGCAGCCGGATGAGGGGCAGGCGGCGATCTCTGCGCGGGACAGGCCTCAACGCGGCGTGATGCGGTAGGCGCAGCGGCGGGCGCCGGCGAGGATGTGTTCGCTGCGCTCGACCTCGGCGCCGAGGACGGCGCGGAAGGTTTCGAGTTCGGAGCGGCAGAAGCCGGCGCAGGCGGTGGCCGCCGCGCAGATCGGACAGTGGTTTTCGACCAGCGTGAAGGAGCCGTCGGCCTCCCGCCAGCTGTCGGCCATATAGCCCTCGCGGGTGCGGATGGCGGCAAGGCCCTCGACGCGGGTGGCGAGGTCGCCGGCCGTCTCCAGCTCTTGGCGATAGCGCTCCAGCGTCTCGGCCTCGCGGGCGGAGATGACGGTGTCGAGCGCTGCCGGCCCCAGCTGTTCGGTGAGCGTGGCGAGCAGGTTTGCCGTCAATTCGGCATGACCGTCGGGAAAGCGGCGGTTGCCGGCTGCGGTGAGATGCCAGAGCTGACGCGGGCGTCCCCGGCCGGCGGCGGCGACGGTCACCGGCTCCACCAGCCCCTCCTCCGCCATCCTCGCCAGCTGCTGGCGGGCGGCCTCGCCGGAGATGCCGAGCGCATCGCCGATTGCGGCGGCAAGCTGCGGACCCTCGGTCTTTATCAGGATCAAAATCCGGTTGGCTGGGGACTGGCGCATATTTTCCAAGTCAAGTCTTGTTTTAATCCGGGCGGCATGCAATTTTCCAATTTATAACTTGGAAAATTATTTCCCGCCAGCAAAAACGTCGAGGATCGCCCCATGTCCGAAATCGACCAGACCATCGCCATTCCGAACGTCAGTTCCGTCTTCCGCCTCTTCCTTCCCGAACATCTGGCCGCAACGCTGATGCTGGCCGGCGGCGTGACGCTTTATGCGGTCGAGAGCTACATCACCGCGACCATCGCCCCTTCGATCGTACGCGACATCGGCGGCCTTGCCCTGTTTTCCTGGGTGACAAGCCTGTTCGTCGCCGCCGCCGTGCTCGGCTCGATCTTCGTCGCCATGCGGCCGCGGGGGATTACGCTGCGCGGCGTCTATGTGATCGCCGCCCTCATCTTCGGCGTGGGCAGCCTGGTCGCCGCAATTGCTCCGTCAATGCCGGTGGTGCTGATCGGCCGGGCTTTGCAGGGGCTCGGCACCGGGGCGCTTGCGGCCCTCGGCTACGCCTTCATCCGCTTCGTCTATCCCGAACCGTTGTGGCAGAAGGCCACGACGCTTTACGCGGCAATCTGGGGGATCTCGACCGTCATCGGCCCAACGCTCGGCGGCTTCTTTTCCACCGGCAGCAGCTGGCGCTATGCCTTCATCGTGCTCGTGCCGCTCGGCCTCGTGATGGCGGCGCTGGCGCCGCGGCTCTTGCCGGAGGTCGAGGACGACCGCGAGCAGATCAAGACGCCGGTTGCCCAGATCGGGCTGCTTCTGGCCGCCGTGCTGATGATCAGCGCCGCCGGCGCAATCGAGGCGACAGCTATGAAAGCCGCCCTCATCGCCGCCTCGGTCATCGCGGTATCGGCCATGCTGCTCATCGAGGCCCGAAGCCGCAACCGGCTGCTGCCGTCCGGCGCCGTCAGCCTGTCGAAACCGATTTGCCGCGTCTACCTGGCAATGCTCGCCTTGACCGTCGTGCTCGTCAGCGACGTCTTCATTCCCTATTTCCTGCAGAGCCTGCATGGGGTGACACCGCTGATGTCGGGCTATCTCGTGGCGCTCGTCGCGCTCGGCTGGACCTTCGCCGCTTTCCTCAGCAGCTCCCTGACCGGCGGCCAAGCCCATGCGGCGATCGTTGCCGGCGCGTTGATCGAGACGGCGGCGACCGCTTCGCTCGCCCTCCTCCTTGCCAGGGACAATGCGCAGGGGCATTTGCCGCTGATCGTGCCGGCGGCGGTCGCCATCTTCATGATGGGCTTCGGCATCGGCCTCGGCTGGGCGCATCTCGTCGCCATGGTGCTGAAACTCGTCGCCAGCAACGAACAGGACAAGGCCTCGTCGGCGATCCCGACGATGAGTTCGCTCGGCGGCGCTTTCGGCGCGGCCTTCGCCGGCGTCATCGCCAATGGCGCCGGCCTCGTCGAACCGGGCGGCACATCGGGCGCGCTGTCGGCGGCGCACTGGCTCTATCTGTTGATGGCGCTGCCGGGCGTGTTGGCCGTCGGCATTTCACTGACGCTAGATCGCCGCGCGTCCGACAGGAAGCGCTAGGGACATTCTATCATTTTGAATTAGCGCATCATGCGCTAACTCAGACGCAGCATGATCTTGCCGACATGGCTGCCATCTTCCATCAGCCGGTGCGCCGCAACCACGTCCTCGAAGGCAAAGACCTTGTGGATAACAGGAGCGACGGCGCCGGCCTCCAGCAGTGGCCAGACTTCGGCGAGCAGGTCGTCGCGGATGGCGCGTTTTTCCTCCGCCGTGCGCGGGCGCATGGTGGAGCCGGTGACCGTCAGCCGCTTGACCATGATCGGCGAGAGATTGACCTTTTCGGCAACGGCGCCGCCGAGGAAGGCGATGATCGACAGGCAGCCGTCCTTGGCGAGCGAGGCGAGATTGCGCTCGAAATAGGCAGCGCCGATCATGTCGAGGATGATATCGACGCCCTGGCCGGTCTCGGCCTTGATCACCGCGGCGAAATCCTCGCTGCGGTAGTTGATCGCCCGTTTTGCGCCGAGCTTTTCACAGGCCTCGCATTTTTCGCTCGAGCCCGCCGTCGCGTAGACCTCGGCGCCGAAGGCGCGGGCGAGCTGGATCGCCGTCGTGCCGATGCCGCTGGTGCCGCCATGGATCAGCACCGTCTCGCCTTCCGTCAGCCCGGCCATCTGGAAGAGATTGGCCCAGACGGTGAAGAAGGTTTCCGGCAGGGCCGCCGCCCTCACCGCATCAAAGCCCTTGGGAAAGGGCAGGATCTGGCCGGCCGGCAGCAGGCAATATTCGGCATAGGCGCCGCCATTGGCAAGGCCGCAGACCTTGTCGCCGACGGCATGATCTGTGACACCAGGGCCGACGGCGACGATTTCACCGGATAGTTCCAGGCCGAGGATCGGGCTCGCATCCTTCGGCGGGGGATAGCTGCCCTGGCGCTGGGCAATGTCGGGGCGGTTGACGCCGATCGCCTCGGCGCGCACCAGCACCTGCCCCTCTTCGGGCACCGGCAGCGGGCACTTGGCGATCGTCATCACCTCCGGCCCGCCGAAGGAGCTGAGATCGACGAAACGCATTTCCTGAGGCAATGGCATGGTGCGATCCTCCCTGATCCAAAACAGGGGAATTAAATCAGCACCGCCGGCTTGGAAAGGTTGGAAGCGGCAAGGGCGTCAATTCGCCTCGCCTAGGACGTGGAAGGCGAGGCCCTCCTCGCTCTCCTTGGCGGCCGATTTGATGACGGCGATTTCGGCGCTGACGCGGTTGATATCGTCGATGACGAGGCCTTCCGGCAGTTCGAGCACGCCGATCGAGCAGCGCATCAGCGGGAACAGGGCTTCGGCGCCGGTGCGGTCGTGGCCGAGGATGCGGCCGGCGGCGCGGTGCTCTTCGGAATAGAGGTCGAGCACGTCGTCATGGAAATCGCTGATCAGCCGGTCGAGAATTTCCGTCAGCTCGTCCTGCGTCCAGCCGACGACGCCGATGAAGAAATCGTCGCCGCCGACATGGCCGAGGAAATGCCGCTCGGCGAAGAAATAACGGCGCATCAGCGCGGCAAACAGCGAGATCGCATGGTCGCCGAGATGGAAGCCGTAGGCATCGTTGAACGGCTTGAAATTGTCGAAGTCGCAGTAGCAGAAATGGCGGACCTCATCGCCGTCGCGGCCGGACTGGCGCATGAAATCGCGGATGGCGCGATTGCCCGGCAGGCCGGTCAGCGGGTTCTGGTCCTGGGCGGTCTTCAACTGCTTCTCGTTGATGACCTTGATCAGCGAGGCGGCGGAGACGACGCCGGCATAACGCATATTGTCGGTCAGGATCAGGCAGTTGCTGCCTTCCATATTGGCGAAGATCGTCATCAGATGCTCGGCATCGCTGTCGAGGCCGACGATCGGCGCCATCTCGACGAAATGCGAAATGCTGCGCTCATACATCTTGTTCTTCAGGAGATCGCGGCCGAAGGGCTGGTAGATATATTCCTTGAGGTGATGTTCGTGGATGATGCCGCGCGGCTCGCTGTTGGCGTTGAGCACGGGAAAGAAGGCCTGGCGCGGATTGCGGCGGAAAAGCTCGAAGACGCTGTCGATGGTGTCGTTTTCGTAGACCGCCGGCAAGAGCTCGATCTGCTTGCGGATGAGGATCTCGTCGAGCGACTGGCTGCCCCGCTTGCTTTTCCCGAGCTCCTGCAGATGCGGGAAGGATGGCGCCAGTTCCGACATGTGCGTCGTTGGCCGCGAGATGAACCAGCCCTGGACGAGGTCGACGCCATATTCGCGGCAGGCGATGAATTCGGCCTCGGTCTCGATGCCTTCGGCGATGACGCGGGTGCCGAGCACATGGGCGATGTTGACGATGCTCTTCAAGAGATGGCGCTTGCGCGGGCTGCGGTCGATCTCGGCAACGAAATGGCGGTCGATCTTGAGATAATCGACGGAATAATCGCACAGCAGTTTCATTTCGCCGTGACCGACGCCGAAATCGTCGATCGCCAGCTTGAAGCCGGCCTTGCGCAGCTTCGACACCAGGGCGGAAAATTCCGGCACACTGGTATTGTCGAAACGCTCGGAGAATTCGAAACAGATCGAAGACGGCGGGATATTCGCGGTCCTCAGATGCTGCAGCAGGTTTTCGACCAGGCGCTCGCCATGCGGGATCAGCCGGACATCGAGATTGAGGAAGAGCGTGGCGCTGGAGAAATTCGACAGCGTCGCGAATTTGGCGAGCGCGCGGCTCGCCAGCATCTGTTCGAGCTGTAAGAGCTGGCCGGCCCGATGGGCTTCGTCGAGAATGTCGGCCGGCGTGTCGAAGCCGATGCGTTCCTGGCCGCGCATCAGGGATTCATAACCGAACACAGTGCCGGTGCCGGCCTCGACGATCGGCTGGAAGGCATTCTCGACCACAAGCTTGGCAAGGGTGACGATCTGGTCGCTGGCATAACGGCGCAGGACGTCGGGCTCGACGGGGGCAGCCAGGGATGTGCCGGTTTTCATCTCGGCCGAGCTCCGCTGTGATTTGTTCTTCTTGAGCCAGGACCATGCGGCAGAAGGATCAATGAACCCTTTCGCCAGTGTGAAAGTTTTGTGAAAGACGCGAACCATCGCTGCGCGTTCCGCGTTTATTCGAATTCCCCCCATGCAATCAGAGGCTAAAGCGCGTCGCAGAATTTGGATTCATGCGACGCGCTTTAGCCACTTGTTTTTATGCATGTCGTTGTCCCGGAACCGCTGCACACTTCCGGGCGACATGCAATAGTTCAGGCGGAGCGACGGCGCTGCGCCTCATGATCGGCAAACATGTCGGCGACGCATCTGCCGCCCGAGGCAACGCTCTCGTCATCGAGGGGATCGGCCTTGATTTCGCCGAGCTTGCGGGCGCTGTCCCAGAGGCGCAGCGCCTCGCGGACGACCTCGCTGCTCGAGGCGTAGCCGCCATTATCGACGGCGGCACGGATGCCCGCTGCCTGTTGCGGAGAGATGGAAACGGTGACCATCGGCATGAACTTCCTCCCTTTTTTATTCAGGCAGAACCCTGCCTTTGGGGGATGCATGACCATTTGCGGCGATCGTACACAGAACCACACCCTTTTGGCGAGCGGTCCATACCCCTTAAGTCTAATCCCCTGTCATGTCCTTGTCAAAATAGGCTTAGCAAAAAGGCTTCAGCCGCGGATGCCGAGGCCGAAGGCGATCATCGTCCAGCCCTGGATAATGAGATCGGCAGCCAGGAACAGGCCGAGGACCCAAAGGCTGTTGACCGGCCAGCCGAGCGCGATGACGAAACCGGCAAGGGCGGTGATGACGCCGCTGGCGACGATCCAGCCCCAGCCCTTGGCCGGCTTCATGCGCCTGCCGACCCAGGTGCGGAAGACGCCGGCGATGACCAGGGCGAGCGACAGAAACAGCGTCAGCGCCGCCGATGTCAGGATCGGATTGACGAAGGCGCAGATGCCGGCCAGCACATAGAGCAGGCCGCTCAACGCCCAGAAGAGCACGTGATCCCAGCCGCGCACCTGGAAGGCGTGGACGAGATAGATGACGCCGCCGAACAGCATCAGCATGCCGACGTAATAGACGGAGACGACGGTCGCGAGCATCAGATTGCCGAGGGCAATCAGCCCGCAGACGAAGAGCAGCACGCCGAGGCCGACGAACCAGAGCCATTTCGACTGCAGCTGGGATTTCGGCACTCCGTCAAAGACATCTGTCATAACGCACCTCCCGGATGATTTTGAATATGTTGCAGCAAAATCTCGCGAAAAGATCCGAACCAGCGTCAGACGCGAAAGATTTTTATTGATTGATCAGTCAATCAAAAATACTCTACTGCCTGTCGCCCGGACGTGTGCAGCGGTTCCGGGACAGCGCATGCATCAAAACAAGGGGCTGAAGCGCGTCGCATGCTTCATATTTGACGCGACGCGCTTTCGCTGAAATTTCAGGGGAGTTGGCGGTTTTGCCGAAGGTCGGAATGGAGCCGGTGCGCCGCAAGGCGCTTGTCGACGCAGCGCTGCGGGTGATCGGCGATCACGGCTCGCTTGCCGTCACCATGTCCGACATCGCCCGCCAGGCCGGCGTGTCGCCAGCCCTTGCCCATCATTATTTCGGCAGCAAGGAGCAGTTGCTGATCGAGACGATCCGCTCGCTGCTGCGGCAGCTGCGCCGCGACACGGTGGCGGCGCTGAAGGCGGCGCGGACGCCGCGCGAGCGGCTTTCGGCCGTCATCCGCGTCAGCTTCCATGCCGACCAGTTCGCGCCCGAGACGATCGCCGCCTGGCTTGCCTTCTATGCCGAGGCGCAGCGCTCGGAGGAGACGCGCCGCTTCCTGGTGATCTATGCCCGGCGGCTGCGCTCCAACCTGCTTGCCGATCTCAAGGCGCTGCTGCCGGGCGATGCCGCAGAACGTGTCGCCGAGGGCGCTGCGGCGATGATCGACGGGCTCTATATCAGGCAAAGTCTGAAATCGGCGCCGATCGGCATCGAAGCCTCGATCGCGCTGACGGAGGATTATGTGAACGCGCTTCTGGCCAGCGCCTCCGACGCCGGAGCGAATGGCCGAAAGGCCGAGACTGCCGCCCCTCATCCGGCCCCGCGGGCCACCTTCTCCCCCAGGGGGAGAAGGGACGACCACATCGAACCACCTAGGGACAAATGACATGAAAGCCCAGCCGAAAGCCTCGCACTTCATCGATGGCGAATATGTTGAGGATAGCGACGGCACCGTCATCGAGAGCCTCTATCCTGCCACCGGCGAGGTGATCGCCCGGCTGCACGCGGCAACGCCCGCGATCGTCGAGAAGGCGATCGCCGCGGCCAAGCGCGCCCAGCCGGAATGGGCGGCGATGAGCCCGATGGCGCGCGGCCGCATCTTGAAACGGGCCGCCGATATCATGCGCGAACGCAACCGCGAGCTCTCCGAACTGGAAACGCTCGACACCGGCAAGCCGATCCAGGAGACGATCGTCGCCGATCCGACCTCGGGCGCCGACGCCTTCGAATTCTTCGGCGGCGTAGCACCAGCCGGGCTCAACGGTTCGCATATCCCGCTCGGCCAGGATTTTGCCTATACCAAGCGTGTCCCCCTCGGCGTCTGCGTCGGCATCGGCGCCTGGAACTATCCGCAGCAGATCGCCTGCTGGAAGGGCGCGCCGGCGCTCATCTCAGGCAATGCCATGGTGTTCAAGCCGTCGGAGAACACGCCGCTCGGCGCCCTGAAGATCGCCGAGATCCTGCACGAGGCGGGGCTGCCGAAGGGGCTCTTCAACGTCATCCAGGGCGACCGCGACACCGGGCCGCTGCTCGTCAACCATCCCGATGTGGCCAAGGTGTCGCTGACCGGATCGGTGCCAACAGGGCGCCGGGTGGCGGCGGCAGCAGCTGGCAGCCTCAAGCATGTGACGATGGAGCTCGGCGGCAAGTCGCCGCTGATCGTCTTCGACGACGCCGATCTCGATTCGGCGGTCGGCGGGGCCATGCTCGGCAATTTCTATTCGACCGGCCAGGTCTGCTCGAACGGCACGCGGGTCTTCGTGCAGAAGGCTGTTAAGGCCGAGTTCCTGAAGCGGCTGAAGGCGCGCACCGAGGCGATGCTGATCGGCGACCCGATGGACGAGGCGACGCAGATCGGCCCGATGGTTTCCTGGGCGCAGCGCGAGAAGGTGATCGCCTATATCGAGAAGGGCAAGGCCGAGGGCGCCACCCTGATTGCCGGCGGCGGCATTCCCAACAATGTCTCCGGCGAAGGCTATTACGTGCAGCCGACGGTCTTTGCCGACGTCACCGACGAGATGACCATCGCCCGGGAAGAGATCTTCGGGCCTGTGATGTCCGTGCTCGATTTCGACGATGAGGACGAGGTGATCAGCCGCGCCAATGCCAGCGAATTCGGCCTCTCCGGCGGCGTCTTCACCGCCGACCTCACCCGCGCCCACCGCGTCGTCGACCGGCTGGAGGCCGGCACGCTCTGGATCAACACCTACAATCTCTGCCCTGTCGAGATCCCCTTCGGCGGCTCGAAACAATCCGGCTTCGGCCGTGAGAATTCGCTGGCGGCGCTGGAGCATTATTCCGAGCTGAAGACGGTTTACGTCGGCATGGGGCCGGTGGTGGCGCCTTATTGAGCAACAGCCGTGCCTGCCCCTCACCCTAACCCTCTCCCCGTTCTGACGGGGAGAGGGGACGTGCCAGACGAAAGGCCCACGGGGGACGGAAAGGCTGCGGCATGATCCCTTCTCCCCGCGCGCGGGGAGAAGGTGGCGGCAGCCGGATGAGGGGCAGGCGCGGCGAACAAACAGCCGGCCGAAGGGCAAATCGAGAAAGACAGGACCATGCAAGCAGATTTCGTCATCATCGGCTCGGGCTCGGCGGGGTCCGCCCTCGCCTATCGCCTGTCGGAAGACGGCAAGAATTCCGTCCTCGTCATCGAGGCGGGCGGCAGCGATTTCGGGCCGTTCATCCAGATGCCGGCGGCGCTTGCCTGGCCGATGAGCATGAAGCGCTATAATTGGGGCTATCTTTCCGAGCCGGAACCCAACCTCAACAACCGGCGCATCACCGCGCCGCGCGGCAAGGTGATCGGCGGCTCCTCCTCGATCAACGGCATGGTCTATGTGCGCGGCCATGCGGAAGACTTCAACCGCTGGGAGGAACTCGGCGCCAGCGGCTGGGCCTATGCCGACGTCCTCCCCTATTTCAAGCGGATGGAGCATTCGCATGGCGGCGAGGAGGGTTGGCGCGGCACCGACGGGCCGCTGCATGTCCAGCGCGGCGGCTTCACCAATCCGCTGTTCCGCGCCTTCATCGAGGCCGGCAAACAGGCGGGCTTCGAGACGACCGAGGATTATAACGGCAGCAAGCAGGAAGGCTTCGGGCTGATGGAGCAGACCATCTTTGCCGGCCGCCGCTGGTCTGCCGCCAATGCCTATCTGAAACCGGCGCTGAAGCGGGACAATGTCGGGATCGTCTACGGTGTGGCGCGCCGGATCGTCATCGAGGACGGCCGGGCGACCGGCGTCGAAATCGAACGCGGCGGCAGGATCGAGGTCGTCAAGGCCAACCGCGAGGTGATCGTCTCGGCCTCCTCCTTCAATTCGCCGAAGCTGCTGATGCTGTCGGGCATTGGCCCGGCTGAGCATCTGAAAGAGATGGGCATCGCGGTGAAGGCCGACCGGCCGGGCGTCGGCGCCAATCTGCAGGACCATATGGAATTCTACTTCCAGCAGGTGAGCACCAAGCCGGTGTCGCTCTACTCCTGGCTGCCGTGGTTCTGGCAAGGCGTTGCGGGCGCGCAATGGCTGCTGTCGAAGGGTGGGCTCGGCGCCTCCAACCAGTTCGAGGCCTGCGCCTTCCTGCGCTCGGCACCGGGGTTGAAACAGCCCGATATCCAATACCATTTCCTGCCGGTGGCGATCAGCTATGACGGCAAGGCGGCCGCCAAAAGCCATGGCTTCCAGGTGCATGTCGGCTACAACCTGTCGAAATCGCGCGGCAGCGTGACGCTGCGCTCGCCCGATCCCAAGGCCGATCCGGTGCTGCGCTTCAATTATATGAGCCACGCCGAGGACTGGGAGAAATTCCGCCACTGCGTGCGGCTGACCCGCGAGCTCTTCGGGCAAGCGGCCTTCGACGACTATCGCGGGGCAGAGATCCAGCCAGGAGAAGGTGTGCAAAGCGACGAAGAGATCGACGCCTTCCTGCGCGAGCATCTGGAGAGCGCCTATCACCCCTGCGGCACCTGCAAGATGGGCGCCAAGGACGATCCGATGGCGGTGGTCGATCCGCAGACCCGGGTGATCGGCGTCGATGGCTTACGCGTCGCCGACAGCTCGATCTTCCCGCACGTCACCTACGGCAACCTCAACGGCCCGTCGATCATGACCGGTGAGAAGGCCGCCGACCACATTCTCGGCAAGCAGCCGCTGGCGCGCTCGAACCAGGAACCCTGGATCAATCCAAGGGCGGCGGTCAGCGATCGGTGATGGCGGGGCCTGATCAAGCGTCCGTTGTCAGACCAGACGACACCCTGTAGGTTGCAACGACACTCGGGAGACTGGAAACATGGCGCTCAAGCGGATGGACAACGTCGGAATCGTCGTCGAAGATCTTGGAGGCGCGATTGATTTCTTTCGCGAACTCGGCCTCGAGTTCGAAGGGCGGGCCACGATCGAAGGCGAATGGGCCGGACGCGTGACCGGACTGGGCGATCAGCATGTCGAGATCGCCATGATGCGCACACCGGATGGACACAACCGGCTCGAGCTCTCCCGCTTCCTCAGGCCTGATGTCGTCGCGGATCACCGCAACGCCCCGGTCAACGCCCTCGGCTACCTCCGCGCCATGTTCACCGTCGACGATATCGACGAGACGCTCGAACGGCTCCGCAGCCGCGGCGCACAGCTCGTCGGCGAAGTCGTCCGGTACAAGGACGCGTATCGGCTCTGCTACATCCGTGGCCCTGAAGGGCTTCTCATCGGACTTGCCCAGGAACTCGGCTGAGCGCTGTGAGCGTCTGTCAGAGCGAGAGAAAGACTGATGCAGGCAGGAGAAATCGCTCGCTCAGCGCGCGCGCCTGCCTGAGATTGATTTGCCGTTTCCCGCTGAGGATCTCGGAAACGACAGACTGAGCGCCGACTTCCGGCACCTCGGACTGGCTGAGGCCCCGCTCCTCCATAATATAACGAAGTGCATCGGCTCCGGTCGCGGGGGGCATCGGCCGGTTCTGCTCGTCATAGGCCTCAACAAGGTCCGCCATGCGAGACGCAAGCAAGGCCAAAGGATGATCGTCATCGTCACCCACTTCGGCGAGAATCTCATCAAGCTGCTCCACCAGACGATCATACTCAGCCTCGTTGATCGGCATGGCAAGAAGAGGAGCCACATGCGTCCAGTGCTCGCTTACGAGTTTTACAAGTGCGCTCATTGGCCTAACCCTTCCATGCTCCTTTGTCATATTCCGCGTGATCCATAATCCGCTATATAGATCTTCTTGAATTTGTAATGCACGACCGCGATCAGGCGGATCTTATTGCCACCAATGTCGAATACGTGATGCTGTCCGACTTTATCTGTTGCCGGAAACAATGATTTCATGTCGGCGAAGTCTGTCGGCTCCGCCGCCTTCATCAGTCGATACCAAGTATCCAGAGCATTGGCCGCTTGAGGCCATCGGTCTTTCGCCTCCCAGATCTTTTTCTGTGTGATGACGTGCATAAACCGGAATAGCGTCCATCGCATTTTGCTATGCCAAATTTAGCCCAATCATCCCGCGATAGCAAGTTGCTATAGCGACGTTTCATATCGAGGATATCCTCAGAGAAATCCGATCCATCGCCCCGCCAATAGGGCGGCGATCCAGGTTGCCGCCGACAGGGCTGCGGAGAAGCGCAGGCCGGGCCGGATCAGGCCGGTTGTCATGAGCGTCTTCCACCCTTGCCCGAGTTGGACGGCAAGGAGATTGAGAAGGCCGAGCCCGATCAGGGCGAGCTTGGCGAGAAAAGCGGGATTGGCGGCATATTCGACCGCCCGCACGCTGAAGAGACAGAAGCCGGTGGCGACGGCCGCGGCAAGGCCGATGCCCGCCGCGCGCGACAGAAACGGCGCGATGATCTCCGCCGGCACTTTGCGAAAGAAGCCGGCGAGCCTGAGATCGAGCGGCAGGATGGCGCCGACGAGAAGGCCGATCGCCAGAATATGCCCGGCATTGACGAACATGTAGAGGGTTGCGGAGCGCCGGAGCGCAACCGCGGGCATCGTGGCCGACAGCCATTCGAGAACGGCGATCACGACGGATCAGTTCGTCCGGATGCGATCGGGATAGATATCGTAGCGCTTGTCGCCGATGGTGATGCGCACGGCCTTCATCCGCTTCTCGTTGCGATCCTGCGAACGGTTGCCGAGGGCGATCACCTGATCGCCGGGCTTGGCGACGCCCTCGACGAAGCCGGAGCGCTCCGTCTGGCGCGGATTGCCGAGCTCGACACGCCAGACGCCGTCATCGGCGGTCGCGACATCGAGCGTCGGATGCGGCCCGCCCATGGAAATCTTCTCGATGGTGCCGCGAAGCTCGATCTGGTCCGCCTCGGCCCATGACCAGCCGTGATGAGCGGCAGCGCTCGTCGCAAGGGCAGCCGACAGACCAACGGCGGCCAGCAGATGCTTTGTCGAAAATGCAAACATGGATCTTCTCCCTACCCGAATGAACAGGCAGGTGGAGCATCGCAGCGGCGAGAAAAGGCATTTCACCAAATCTTGAAGAAGACGTCGCGCAGACTCCTCGAGCGCGATGCTCAGGCGAGCAGGCGGGTGACTTCGGCGCCGTGCCGCGGGCCGACGGCATCGGCGATGGTCGTGGAGAACAGCACCTTGCGGGTGGCGTCGGCGACCTTGGCGAAGACGTGGCGGATTTCGCAGGTCTGTTCGCCATCGCAATCGTCACATTTGCGGTAGGCGGTGATCGACAGGCACGGCAGCGGCGCGATCGGGCCGTCGATGATGCGCAGGATTTCGCCGAAGGTGATGGTGTGAGCGGGTTTCAGGAGGAGATAACCGCCCTGCTTTCCGCGGCGGCTGACGACGATGCCGTGATGTTTCAGGTCAAGCAGGATCTGTTCGAGGAACTTCTTCGGAATTTTCTGCTGCGCGGCGATATCGGAAATCATCACCGGTTCGTCGGCATCGGCATCCGCCAGAACCGTCAGCGCCCGCAGCGCATATTTCGCCTTTTGCGTAATCATCTCAGACCGTCGACACACACAGGCGGCGCGCAATCCCGCGCCGCTTCACGAGTACATTCGCCTCTATGGCACAACCAGCATGAACGGAATTTGAACGCGCTAGAGAAAGCCTTGAGGGACAAGCATTTCTGGCCTTGTTTTTTACGCTCGGCCAAGCCCTTGCAATCTACGCCAAAACCCCGCCTTCCGCACCTTTTTCGGCATCACTTCAGATTTCGAATTGACAGGCTGCGTGTAACTCTACTATTTTTGTAGACATACAAGCTGTCGGCGGGGACTTTGGCCCCCCGGGCGGCTGTTTTTTTGCATTGCGGCAGCTTCGGAGAGATATTTGCTCCTGTGGCCGCAGCTTTCGAAATCCCTTTTTCTGTGCGATGCATGCGCGAACTGCGATACTCCTGCTCAACAAAGGACAGGATTCCCATGACTGTTGACAATACGATTGCGGAAGAAGGGCCGATTGCGGAAGCCGAGGCGCTGAACGACAAGCTGGCGGGTCTCGACCTTGCCGGGCGTCTGTCGCTGGTGGCGGGCCTTGGCGGGCGCGTGGTGTTCACCACCTCGCTCGGCATCGAGGACCAGGTGATCAGCGCCGAGATCGGCACACACCGCCTGCCGATCGACATCGCGACGCTTGAGACCGGCCGGCTGTTTGCCGAGACGCTGTCGCTGATCGAAGAGACGGAAGCCCAGTACGACATCCACATTCAGCGCTTCACACCCGAAAAGGCCGATATCGACGCCTATGCGGCCAAATACGGCCTCAACGGTTTCTACGAGAGCGTCGAAGCCAGGCATGCCTGTTGTGGCGTGCGCAAGCTGAAGCCGCTTGCGCGCGCGCTCGAAGGGGCAACGATCTGGATCACCGGCCTGCGCCGCGGCCAATCGGCCAACCGCGCCGAGACGCCCTTTGCCGAATATGACACCGAACGGCACCTCGTGAAGATCAATCCGCTCGCCGATTGGGACATCGAGGCGATCAAGGCCTTCGTTTCCGACAACGGCGTGCCGGTCAATCCGCTGCATGCCCGCGGCTATCCCTCGATCGGCTGCGAGCCGTGCACGCGGGCGATCAAGCCCGGCGAGCCGGAGCGCGCCGGCCGCTGGTGGTGGGAGCAGGACGAAAAGCGCGAATGCGGCCTGCATGTCGCCGAAGAGGCTTCGGTGATCGCCGCGCAGTAATCAACCCTCACGGCTTTCCCAATCAGGGCGCGGCGACCGCCGCAGCCTTTGGGAAAGCCAACATCACGGACTTGTTTGCGGGCAGCCGCAAACGACCGATAGCCTGGAGTAAGACATGCCCGATAGCCGTCCGGATACGGAACTCAGCAACCCGCAGAGCGCCAAGGCGCCGCTCGACCCGCATCTGAAGGCGCTGGAAAACGAATCCATCCATATCTTCCGCGAGGTCGCGGCCGAATTCGAGCGTCCTGTCATGCTCTATTCGATCGGCAAGGATTCCTCGGTGCTGCTGCATCTGGCGCGCAAGGCCTTCTATCCCGGCCGAGTGCCCTTCCCGCTCCTGCATGTGAACACCGGCTGGAAGTTCCGCGAGATGATCGCCTTCCGCGACGAGACCGCGAAGAAGTATGACCTCGACCTGATCGAGCATATCAATCCGCGCGGTGCGGCCGAAAATATCACGCCCTTCACCCATGGTTCGGCCGCCTTCACCGACATCATGAAGACCGAGGGCCTGCGCCAGGCGCTCGATGCCGGCCAGTTCGACGCCGCTTTCGGCGGCGCGCGGCGCGACGAGGAGGCAAGCCGCGCCAAGGAGCGCATCTATTCCTTCCGCACGCCCGATCACCGCTGGGATCCGCGCAACCAGCGGCCGGAACTCTGGAACGTCTACAACGGCATGATCCGCAAGGGCGAAAGCGTGCGCGCCTTCCCGCTGTCGAACTGGACCGAGGTCGATATCTGGCGCTACATCCAGGCCGAGGACATTCCGCTGGTTCCGCTCTATTACGCCAGGAAGCGGCCTTTCGTGGAGCGCGACGGCATGATGATCCTGGCCGAGGATCCGCGCCTGGAACTGCTGCCCGGCGAAGTCCGCCAGGAAGGCATGATCCGCTTCCGCACCCTCGGCGACTTCCCGCTGACCGGCGCCATCCGCTCACAGGCGACCACGCTGGAAGAGGTGATTGCCGAACTCGAAATCGCAACGGTGTCCGAACGCCAGGGCCGCGCCATCGACCGCGACCAGTCCGGCTCCATGGAAAAGAAGAAGCGTGAAGGATATTTCTGAGATGACCGCAGCCAACACCGCCGTCTCGGCCGCCACCGCCGTCAGCCTGCCCGCGGCCGAGCCGCAGAAGGCCCAGCGCGACTCGCGCCCGCTGCGGCTCATCACCTGCGGCAGCGTCGATGACGGCAAGTCGACGCTGATCGGCCGCCTGCTCTGGGACACCAAGGCGGTCAAGGAAGACCAGGCAGCCACGCTGCAGCGCGATTCCACCGGCAAGCAGAACGATCTCGGCCTGCCCGACTTCGCCCTGCTGCTCGATGGCCTGCAGGCCGAGCGCGAACAGGGCATCACCATCGATGTCGCCTATCGATATTTCTCGACCGACAAGCGCTCCTTCATCGTCGCCGACACGCCCGGTCACGAGCAATATACCCGCAACATGGCGACCGGTGCTTCGACCGCCGATCTCGCCATCCTGCTCGTCGACGCGCGCTTCGGCATTCTCGAGCAAACGCGCCGTCATGCGACGATCGCTTCGCTGCTCGGCATCAAGCAGTTCGTGCTCGCCGTCAACAAGATCGACCTGACCGGCTATGACCGCGCCGGCTTCGACAAGATCAGCCATGAATTCCGGGAGTTTGCGCTGTCGCTCGGCGTCAAGCAGATTACCGCCATTCCGATGTCGGCGCTGAAGGGCGAAAACGTCGTTTATTCCGGCCAGGCCGCCATGCCCTGGTACAGCGGCCCGACGCTGGTGGAGACGCTGGAGCTTGCGACCGTTCGCTCGTCGCAGACGGTCGGCTTCCGCCTCTCGGTGCAGCGCGTGTCGCGCCCGGGCGAAAGCTTCCGCGGCTATCAGGGCACGGTTGCCGGCGGTTCTGTCAAACCCGGCGACAGCGTCATGATCCTGCCGTCCGGCATGGTCGCCAATGTCTCCAAGATCGTCACCTTCGATTTGGTGCGCAACGCTGCCGTTGCCGGCGATGCGATCACGCTGGTGCTCGACCGCCAGGTCGACGTGGCGCGCGGCGACATGATCGTCTCGATCGACGCCCAGCCGCAGGTCGGCCTCGCCTTCGACGCGCAGATCGTCGCCCTCCAGCCCGAGGGCATCGAACCCGGCAAACGCTACTGGCTGAAGAGCGGCTCGCGCCGCCAGCGCGTCCAGGTGCAGCCGCTCAGCCAGCTGGAATTGAAGACCGGCAGCTGGACTGCCGCCCAGCGGCTCTACATGAACGCCATCGGCAAAGTCCGGCTGGTGTTCGACGAGTCGGCGATCTTCGATCCCTACGAGCAGAACCGCCAGTCCGGCTCCTTTATCCTGATCGACCCGGAGACCAACAACACGGTCGCCGGCGGCATGGTGACGGGCAAGCGCAGCGAACTCGGCGGCCTGCACAATGGCGAAGGCCGCGTCATCCTCTCGCTGCCGGCCGATCTTGCCGAGCAGATCATGGCCAGCGAACTCTTCGCCAGCCGCAGCCACGAGGCCGAGGTGCGCCGCATGACGGCGGCCGAAGCGGCAGAGCTCTGGTCGAGTGCTGCAAGCGATATCTGATAGGGATTGAGGGGCTCCCTCCGCCCTCATCCTGAGGTGCCCCGCAGGGGCCTCGAAGGACGAGGGCGGCCACCCGCATCTCCTCTGGTAGCGGATGGAGTGAGTGCGGCTCCTCACCCGCCCCCGTCCTTCGAGGCTTCGGCCTTTTGGCCTGCGCACCTCAGGATTAGGGCTGATCGTGATGCCGTGTGGTTGGTGGCTGATCGCTGTGGGCTGCTCGACAGATGTCCGCTCCACCCTCCGATAAGTCTGGCTACGCCCTCTCTCCGACCTCATCCTGAGGTGCCCCGCAGGGGCCTCGAAGGACGAGGTCGGCCACCGGCATCTCCTCACAATAGATGCGCCCGTAGTGCTGCTCATCACCCGCCCCCGTCCTTCGAGGCTTCGGCTTTGGCCTGCGCACCTCAGGATGAGGGCTGATCGAGGTGCCGTGTGGCTGCTCACTCAGCTCATTTTGCTGTGACGGCCTCTACGGCCGACAAAATCAGAGTTTTCAGAAAACGGGCTTTTTCGGTCCACGATTGGCTGTTTACGCTTGCCCGCGGGCCAATGTGGGACCATTCTTAGATCGGATCCTGGCGATGCGGTAAGACGAGAGGTCAGGCCTTGCAACGCTCAATCTCGACCTCGAAGCACGTGGCGCCTTTTCTCGACTGATCCCCGAGCGAGGAGGTTCTCCATGTCCACGCTCTCTGTCGACCATCCGCTGCAACCGGGCGACCGGGTTCCGAACGTTGTGCTTGATGCGATCTCGCGTGAGGGGAAGATCGCCCTTGATGATTTTCGTGGCCGCAGCCCATTGTTGATCGGTTTGTTTCGAGGCCTGCATTGCCCGTTCTGCCGGCGCCATGTCGCGGCCATGGCATATCTCAACCCGATGCTGCGTGAGAAAGGCGTCCAATCCCTGGCTGTTGTAAACACGCCGGTCGAACGCGCGCGGCTTTATTTCCGGTACTATCCGATACCCGATCTTCTCGCTGCTTCCGACCCGGTACGGGCTTCGCACCAAGCCTTCGGCTTGCGCGAGGTCGGGATCGATACGGTCATGGCGATACGGATCGATCTTCCGGGCGAGTTGCCCGAGCCCATGAACCCGATGGCAATGGACGAATTTATTAACAAGAAGGAAGGATATCAAATTACGGAAGCCGATCAGCAGATGATGACGGCCGACCACGGGCAGCTTGTCGGTCAGTTCCTCATCGACCGGGAGGGCATCGTGCGCTGGAGCTTCACTGAAGTTCTGGAGGCTGGGCTTCAGACATACAAGGCACCGAATTCCCAGGAATTGATCTCGGTCGCTTCCCGAGTCGCCCTTTGAGCCGTCAATGTCATAGGAGCAGTCCGTCGAGGCCTTTTGCGGTAGAACACGCGGCAGCACCCGGCTATAAAGCTCGTGCTGCGTGGCCTTTTTAGCGGTAACCGATGCCCAATTCTCCCGAATCCTCAGGTGAAAGCGTTAGCAGTTCGAGCTCGGGTCGCGATCAGAACCTGGATTCGGCAGCGCCGCCGGCCGCCCCGGATTCGCCGACCACCCAAGGCGACGACGCGAAGCCGTCCCATGGATCCTTCGACCAAACCAGGCAGGCCGCCAGAACTCTGTTGCGTGCGATACGCCAGGATGTGCAGGCAAGTTCTGCCTTGGCAAAGATCAAGACGGCCGCATTGTCTTGGAGGGCGAAGCTCCGGAGGTCGACGCGGCCTGGAATAGCGTCGGCGCCCCACAAATGGATGACGACAGCCTTGGTCAAAGCCGGGCGCGGTATTCGCGATTGGCGTTCAAAGCCGCGTGAAGGTCGACGGAGCGCATCGCTTATTGCGGGCTGGCGGAAATTCGCTCTCGGGTCGATCCTTCTTGTCTGCCTCCTCGTCGGAAGCGTGCTGGTGTGGGCATTGAAAGACGTGCCCTGGAGCGAAATCCGGGATGGCACGTTAAAGCCGGTCGTCGTGCTGGAAACCGCCGACGGTGCGCCGCTGGTCAGACAGGGGCCTTATCAAGGGCCGTATGCCCGATACGACCAGTTTCCGCCCTATCTGATCGATGCCGTCCTTTCGATCGAGGATCGCCGGTTCATGGATCATTTCGGCGTCGACCCCAGGGGCATCGGGAGGGCGCTTCTGCGCAACCTCGAGGCTGGCTCGGTGGTGGAAGGCGGCAGCACGATCACCCAGCAGCTCATCAAGCTGCAATACCTCGACAGCGACCGAACCATAAAACGAAAGATCCAGGAAGTCGTCATCGCTTTCTGGCTGGAGTGGAAGCTCGGCAAGGCGGAAATCCTGACGCGCTATCTCAACAGCGTCTATCTTGGCGCCGGCGCCACCGGCATGCCTGCCGCCGCGCGCATCTATTTCAACAAGGACATCGGCGCCCTCAACCTGCCGGAGTCGGCGATGCTGGCGGGATTGCTGCGGGCGCCGAGCCAATGGAATCCCATCGACAATTTCGAAGGCGCCCGGCAGCGCACCATGGTCGTTCTCGACGCCATGGCGGCCAATGGCAAGATCACCGCGCCGCAGGCGGCCGAGGCCAAGACGAGCTTTACCAGGCTGCACCCAACGACGCCCACGCCGCGCTCCGGAAGCTGGTTTGCCGACTGGATTTCGCCGCAGGCAAGCGAAATCGCCGGCGCCTCGCCAGGTTCGACTTCGGTGCGCACCACGCTGGTGCCGCAGTTGCAGCAGATCGCCGAACGGGTCGTGAAAAGAGCCCTGGACAGTGAGGGAAAGACGGTCGGCGCATCGCAGGCCGCCTTGGTTGCGATGACGCCGGACGGCGCGGTCGTCGCGATGGTTGGCGGGCGCGACTACAAGGCGAGCCAGTTCAACCGTGCCGTCACGGCGATGCGCCAGCCGGGTTCCACTTTCAAGCTGTTCGTCTATTACGCAGCATTGAAGGCCGGGCTCACTCTGTCCGACCGGGTTCTGGACGCGCCAATCGACATCAACGGCTGGTCGCCGGACAATTCCGGCGGCGACTTTCGCGGCTGGGTAACGCTTGCCGAAGCCTTCGCGCGATCGCTCAATGCCGCGTCGGTGGCGCTTGCCGAAGAGGTCGGTCTGGACAATGTGATTGCCGCAGCGCGCGAACTCGGCATCGATGCGCCCTTGGCCAACACGCCGTCTTTGGCACTTGGCACATCCGAAGTAAATCTGCTTAACCTCACCAGCGCCTATGCGTCCGTCCAACTCGGCAAGGCCCCTGTCAAGCCCTGGGGCATCATCGACTTCCAGGCGGCCGGGCAGCCCACGACGTTTCGCGTTGGCCAGCAATCAAAGCCGAATGTCGATCTTTCGCCCTACCAGTCCGATCTTCTCGGCCTCCTGCAGTTGGTGGTCGAGCACGGCACTGGACGTGGCGCAGATCCCGGCACCTTTGCGGCCGGTAAGACCGGCACGAGCCAGGACAATCGTGATGCCTGGTTCGTCGGCTTCACGGACACGCTCGTCGTCGGTGTCTGGGTTGGCAATGATGATGACGCGCCGATGAAGGGGGTGACGGGCGGCAGCCTGCCGGCGCATATCTGGCGGGACTTCATGCGCGAGGCGGCGAGCGAACCGACGCTGAACGGCGTGCGATCGAGCGAAGCAGTGGTCGACAGTCAAGGCGCCCCGCAGTCCTGCAACATCACCGCCTGTTCGCGCAGTTACCGCTCCTTCCGCCCATCCGATTGTACCTATCAGCCCTATTCCGGCAGCCGACGGCTTTGCGAAAAGTGATGTGGCTCGGCAGAGATAGAGCACCGGCCATCCTTGCCTCACACACGGTCATTCCGACCAGCCGCAACGAACTGCCGCCTGGCCACGCCGCCATTTATCCATAAAATGGCATTATCTTATGCATTTCAGCCGTCTGTAACCATAGTTCCTGTTTCGATAGTGTCCCCAGCGTCGAGGCAGGGCGTTCGGCATGGACCACCCGCCCTTCCTTGCAGAGACGCCGGCCGATTTCCTCGGCGGCGAGCGACAGGAAAGGATGAAAGCCATGTCTACAGACACCAAGCCGCTGATCGCGGTTACCGGTGCAACGAGCAAACAGGGACGCAGCGTCGTTGCGACACTTCTTGAAAGCCAGCGCTTCCGCGTCCGTGCTTTCACGCGCAGACAGGATTCGCCGGAAGCTTTGCGTCTGAAAAAACTCGGCGCTGAGATCGTCACCGTGCCGCTCGAACTCGGCCATCAGAAGGATCTCGTTGCGGCCTTCAAGGGCGCGGATGGCGCGTTTGTGATGACGCCGCCGATCGCCCCGCCGGAGGCAATCGAGGCGCCTCTCGGCCGGCAGTTGGCGGATGCGGCCGTGGAGGCCGGCGTCGGGCACATTGTGTTCAGCACGCTCGAGAATGTCGAGGAGATCACCGGCGGGACGAAATATGCGCCGCACTTCACCGACAAAGCCCGCGTGGCAGATCACATTCGCGGCCTGCCGGTCTCGCATTCCTTCATCATGCTGGCATTCTTCTACACCAACCTTCTCGAATATTATGCGCCGCGCATGGAAGGCGACACCCTGCTCCTGCCGATTTATCTCCCCGAGGATTTCGCAGCGCCTTTCGTCGATCCGCTGACCGCGACGGGGCCTGTTGTCCTCGAGATCTTCTCAAACCCCGAGCGCTATAACGGCAAAACGCTGCCGGTCGTCGGCGATATCATTTCTCCGCGGCAGATGGTCGAAACCTTTCAACGCGTGACCGGCCGTAAGGCCGAGTATCGAAATGCTTTCACCAGAGAGGGGCTGCTGACCTATTTTCCGGAGTTCGCCGCCAACGAATTTCTCGTTCGAGAGATTCTCGGGATGGTCGAATACGCTGTCGAGTACGGCTATTTCGGCAAGGAACACGATCTCGAATGGAGCCGTCGCCTGAACCCCGAGACGCTCAGCTGGGAGCAATTTCTGCGGACGTCGGGGTGGCGCGGCGACAAGCGGTCTTTCGGCGGTTGAAGCCTTACGTTGGCCGGATGCCCGGCAGCTTGGCGATCTCTGCGGCAAGAAAGTCGACGAGGAGGCGAACGCGGGCAATGGCTGCACGCTCGGGAACAATCAGCAAGCTCACCGGAACCGGCAAAGGCCGATAGTCTTCGAGCACCACCTCGAGCCGGCCATCGTCCAGAAGATCGTGCACCAACCAAAGATGGGTAGGGCCAATGCCGCGTCCGGCGGCAAGGGCTTCGCGCGCCGCAAGCCCGTGGTCGACGCGCAGCCGGCCGCCGACCGGAATGATCAGCCGGGTGCCGTCGGGAGCGGAAAGAAGGAGCTGATTGCTGCCTGCGACGTTGGACATCACGACGGTTTCGTAGCGTGACAGATCGGCCGGACGCTCCGGCCGTCCCCGGGCGGACAAATAAGCCGGAGCGCCGACCAACAGCCGCTGGCTCTCTCCGACCGCATGAAGTTTCATTGAGCTGTCGGCGAGCGGTCCGAGACGAAGCGCGACGTCAACGCCTTCGCGAACCAGGTCGATCCGCTCGTCCGTCAGGTTGAGGTCGATGCGGATATCGGGATGCCTGTCCTGGAAGGCAAAGATCATTCGCGTGACATGCATGACGCCGAGTGCTGCCGTACAGGAAAGGCGAACCGCGCCGGCCGGCGCCTGACGTGCATCTCTGGCTTCTTCGGCAGCCTGTTCGACCAGGCGCAATATCTGAAGGCAGTTGGCATAATAGCGGCTGCCCTCTTCCGTCAGCGTGACGCGACGCGTGGTGCGGCTGAGAAGCGGCACGCCGACGGCCTCCTCAAGCTCTTTGAGATGCCGCGTCACGGTGGATTGGCCGACGCCCAGCTCCTTTGCGACCATCGACAGGTTGCCGCGCTCGGCGACGCGAACAAAGGTGCGCATCCTGTCGAAAAACAGTCCCGCCTTATCCATTTTTCAGCACAGTGATCGTCATTACGTCCATATACGGAATAATCCTGACTGTGCCTAGCAGCAAGGCGCGGCTCCACGTCTGTTGACGCGGTGTCTTAGGAGTTTAGCGCGTCGAGCCGCGCGCGATGATCGAAAAGCCGCAATCGACCTTCTCTTCGTCAAGCGGCTCGTCGCGAATGGCGCGCAGCAGCATGTCGGCGACGCGGTAGCCGATGTCCTGGCGCGGGATGTACACCGTCGTCAGCGACGGCTCGATGAAGGCGGAGAATTCCAGATCGTTGAAGCCGCAGATGCCGACATCCTCCGGCACGCGGATGCCCCGCGCCTTGCATTCGATGAGGACGCCGAGCGCCAGTTCGTCGCTCTGGGCAAAGACGGCATCGACATCGGGCACGCGCTCGAGCACGCGGGCAAACAGCTCCCTGCCGAGGCCGATCCGGCTTGGCGCATCGCCGCCGATGACGAGATCTTCCTGGTACAACCCGGCTTCCCGCATCACATCCTCATAACCTTGGATGCGCCGGCGCGAGCGGACATCGGCGCCGCGGCCGAAGAAGGAGATCCTCTTGTAGCCCCTCGATAACAGGAAACGGGTGGGTTCGGCGCCCGCCGTATAATGATCGAGGCCGACGACCAGCTTCTGCGGCTCCTGGCTGAGATCGGTGATATGGGCGATGGGACAGTTAGCGTTTTCGATCAGCGGCAGAAGATCGCGGTAGGATTCGGCGCCGGCGATGATGACGCCGGCCGGCTTCTGCGTCAGGAAGGATTTCAACAGGCCGGCCTCGCCCTCGGCATGATGCAGCGTATTGGAATATTGCACGGTGAGATCGGTGTCGCGGAAACGATCCTCGATACCGACCATCAAGCCGGTAAAGCCGTATTGGTGCAAGGCGGGCGTGATGACGGCGACGATGCCGTTGTGGCGGCCGGCCAGCGCCCGGGCGGCGAGATTGGGAATATAGCCCATCTCCTCGACCACGCGCAGGATCTCCTCGCGCAGATCCTCGGAGACGATTTCGGGATTGCGCAGCGCGCGCGAGATCGTGATCGGGCTGACGCCCACCTTCTTCGCCACATCGCTGAGCTTCACAGGCGCACCGCGCCTGGGCTTCCTCCCCCGCTCCACCGACTTGCTCATCGCTCCCCGTCTGCCGCTGCGGGACTCGGCGATTCTCCGCCCTTACTTTCTGCAGAAGAAATAATTTAGAGTCTACTAACATCGTATGATGACGCCATATTCCGCGCAGGCGGCGGAATCGTCAGCTGCCAATAGGCCTATTGTTTTCGATGGAAATCCGAGCGGAAGCGACGATGCCGGAGAGAACCAGCCGGCATTTGCCGATGCGCCGCAGCCGCCTTGAGCCGCGGCCGGAAACGAAGGTTAAACCCAAGTCAAACCTTACAAATCGGCAATATAAACATGATCGATATTTAATTTGTAAATCGGTTCGACGGGATCATATCATAGGCGAGCGCGAATTCTTTCATTCGCCCGGCCGCCGCCGCCCGACGACTGCGCGTGCCCCCAAGAGGAATTGGCGCCATACGCCATCCGACGCCAGGTCCCATGACATGGAACCACGACGCCATCAAAAGCCAATATTCTTCCAAGGGGCGATCGCCCACGGGATTACCGCCATGTCACCTATCCTCCGCCAACACCGCACCGCCGCGCTCGTCGGAGCCGCCATCATCGCCGGCGCGGCCTGCCTGCCTTTTGCGATCAACACGTCCAAGGCTTTTGCCGCGCCTTCGGATACCGGCGGCATTCTCGCCGCAGGCGGCTCGTTCGCCGCGATCGTCGAGGCCGACAAGCCGGCCGTCGTCACCATCACCACGACGATGAGGACGACCGATGTCAGCGCCGATCAGCAATCGCCAATGGACGAGCAGTTCCGCCAGTTCTTCGAGGATCAGGGCATCCCCCTGCCCCGGCAGGCGCCGCGCAATCAGCCCTCGCAGCATGCGATGGCGCTCGGCTCCGGCTTCATCATCAGCCCCGACGGCGTCATCGTCACCAACAACCATGTCATCGACAATGCCCTCGATATCAAGGTGACGCTCGACGACGGCAGCGAACTGCCGGCCAAGCTGATCGGAACCGACCCGAAATCCGATGTCGCCGTCCTGAAGATCGCCGCCGGCAAGCCGCTGCAGACCATCGCCTGGGGTGATTCCGACCGGCTGAAGCTCGGCGACCAGATCCTGGCGATCGGCAATCCCTTCGGCATCGGCACCACGGTGACGGCCGGCATCGTCTCGGCGCGCGGCCGCGACCTGCACAGCGGACCCTATGACGATTTCATCCAGATCGACGCACCGATCAACCACGGCAACTCAGGCGGCCCGCTCGTCGACCGCGAGGGCAAGGTGGTCGGCATCAACACCGCCATCTATTCGCCGAACGGCGGCAGCGTCGGCGTCGGTTTCGCCATTCCCTCCGATGAGGCCACGGCGATCGTCGCCAAGCTTGAGAAGAACGGCTCGATCGATCACGGCTATCTCGGCGTGCAGATCCAGCCGGTCACCAAGGACGTCGCCGATGCCGTCGGCCTCGACAAGACCGGCGGCGCGCTGGTCGCCGCCGTTTCCGCCGATACCCCGGCCGCAGAGGCCGGCCTGAAACCCGGCGATATCGTCACCTCGGTCGGCGGCGAGGCCGTCAAGACGCCGAAGGACCTGTCGCGGCTCGTCGCCGATCTTTCGCCGGGCACGCGGGAATCGCTCGCTGTCTGGCGCGACGGCAAGACGATCGATCTCAACGTCACCGTCGGCGCCAATGCCGACGGCCAGAAGCAGGCCGCGGCGACAAGCCCGGAAGCGCAGGGCGAGGCCTCCAGCCAGCCAAGCCTCGGCATCGGCCTTGCCGATCTGACGCCCGATGTGCGCCAGCAGCTCGACCTGCCGCGCTCGGTCAGCGGCGCCGTGGTCGCCAACGTCAAGCCGGACAAGTCGGCGGCCGCCGCCGGCATCCAGTCGGGCGACGTCATCGTCGCGGTCAACGACCGGCCGGTGCACAATGCCCGCGATGTCAAGGCCGCGATCGCCGAAGCCGGCAAGGCCGGCCGCAAATCGGTGCTGCTGCTCGTCGAGCGCGACGGCAACAAGACCTTCGTCGCCGTGCCATTTGCCGCGGCCTGAGACGGCTGCGCGTTGCGACATCCGAAATTGGAGATGGGAAGCCCGTGAAGACGGGCTTTTCCTTGTCTCCGTCCCGCTCCGGCACAAGGCTGCGGCCTGCGGGCCATTCCTGCCGCTGCGCATGGTAAATTCCGAGACTTCCGGCGAATATCCGGCGAGACCGGCGGTTTTTCGTGCCGGAAAGCGACAGGGAAACAAGAGGTTGCGCCATTACCTGACAGGCGGGCGGAAACTGGCCAGCTGCCGCCGGACGAATTAACCCTACCGGCTTACCTTAATATCAGCATCAGCTTGAATGCGTGCCGCCCTATGCCATCGTATTTTCACGATTACTAATTGTCCGGGATGGCTCACCGGACCCGCAGCCCCTCTTTCCCAGGAAAGATCGGCTTCATGCATCAAGGGCGTAACATTTCAAACGGAGGGTATGCCATGAGCAATGTCGTGGAATTTCGTGCCAAATGCCCGCATGTCAAAACTCTGTCCGACTGCCGCGAGGCGCTTGAACCGCATGTGATGAAGATTGTCGCCGAGGCCGTCGGCTGGGGCTTTCCGCCGGCGGAAGCGGCCATGGTGGTCGCCGATATTGCCGATGATTACATTCTGATGCTGTCGCGCGAGCTGCGGCATTAAACGGCGCGGGCGACCGCACGCCACCGTCAGCCGGAAATGCCGGTATCAGTGGGCCGCGCAGCGCCTGCAGGGGTAGCAGGGGTACACAGGAGACGAAAACCTGCCACGCGGCCCTGCGATCAAAACACTGGCTCGTGCCGGAAGTTCCCGGCGGAGATACTTGAACGGCGGAGTATTTCCTAACTTATTTCTCGATGCGGAAATATTCCGTTACCGATAGTCGCGCGTCCCGAGTAAAACTTCGTCGCACAATCTATCCAGGCCGCCTTTTCTGCTTCCGCCTTCGGAAATCAGACAGCTCGGCCGCATGCATTCACCGCCATTTCGGCTGGCGCGGCGGCGCATTGGCCTGGATCTCATGCAACGGCGCGTGAGACCCGAGCAGCTTCTTCAGCTTCTTCTCCTCCGCCGGCCCAATCCCAAACTTGCGGCAATGCTCTGCAACATCATGCTCCCGGGGCCCGGGAATGCGAACTTGGCGATTGTTCATGCTCTTCATGTCTGTTTCCTCCTATAAGAGGATAACAAACAAGGCGTGGGTTTGGTTCGTTAGTGAAGTCTAAAATTTAGGGATCTTATCTAGTCGTTGATGGCGCCAATATATCAGGCGCAGTTTGCCTGGAATTGCTGTCGATCGGCGCCCCCACGTCAACTGATCTTCAACCAATGCCTGAGCGCCGCCACCGCCCCGTCGCTGGCATAGGCGATGATGCCGCCGGTCGTCAGCCCGGCAAAGGCGATCACGCCTGAAATCCCGTAGCCGATCGATTTCATCCGTTTCCATTCCTCGAGCGCCGGGCCGACCGTCTCCTGGTTCTTCTCGACGGTTTCCTTGAGCGTCCTGAACTCGGCGCGGACCTGCGCATCGGCGCCGCCGCTGATCGCCACTTTGGTATCGAGATGGGCGATCTGCCTTGTCTGCTCGTCGAGCCGTTTGTGGATCACCGCGCTGAAATCATGGGCATTGGCCTTTTCGTCGCTCATCTCCTGGCGCAGCAGCGCGACGTTTTCCTCGATCCCGGTCAGCCTTCCTTCCACGCGCCCGAGAGCGCGCAGGATATCGTCGTTCGATGTCATATCGGCACCCGTTATGAATTGAATTTCAGTTTTTCGGATTGCGGAATGCCGCCGGCGATGCGGTCGATCATAACCGGGTACGGGTGCACGCCATCAGACGTCACGCTCGGCCGCACGACGGACCCGACCGGCAGCACCGCAGCACGTACCGGCGATATCGTCAGGACATTGCCGGCGATACTTGCGATTGTCGTGGTCGAAATCCGCGCCATGCCATCGGGTCCGGCATAGGTGTTGATCTCCTGCTCGGGGCGAAAGACGCTCGCATCCGCGACCTCGATCGTCGAATAGGTTGCAACACCGTCTGTCCCTGCCTGCGTGGTGACGGTCGTGCTGGCAAGCTCCAACATGCCCGGCCAGGCGCCGCCCTTCACAGCGGACGCCCACGCAGAATAGGTGTCGATCGCAGCGTCGCAGCATGCGGACGTCCGCGCCATGATATCGTCATGCAGACGCCATTTGCCCGATGCATCGGTTCCATCTGCCGGCCAGGTGTTGTTTGCCGAATAGCTCTGGAAAGATGCCTGCAGATACAGGTTGCTCGCCGTGATCGAGCCTGTTGCCGGCGAAGTTGCCGATCCCGCGAAGCTATATGTGAAGGTCGTCGAGCCTGTGACGGTGATGACGACATTTCCGTTGTACTCGGTTTGCGTCGCGCCCGCGATCGTAACCGTCTGACCCGACACCAGACCGTTAGTGCCGGAAGAAATCGTCGCAGTGACCACCGTTCCGACAGAGGTCAAGGTGACGGTGCGCGTCGTCACGGTGCGGCCGATCGGCGGGAACGCCACAATGTTGATGCCGGCATATTCCGTCCGGAGGCGCCCGACCAAGGCCCTGTAATTCGTATTGAACCAGGTGCTGTAGGACGTCGAGGTATCGTTCTGCCCCATCTGGTTGGCGATGACGGTGAAGGGCAGTTTGTTGGCGTTGAACGCCTTGATCTCGCGGACGATATCCCTTCGCCGGGTTGCGATGGACGATCCGGATCCGGTGTATTCGCGCACCGATCCGGCGCCCGGCATGCCGATCAGGCAATGCGGAATGCGTCCGGCGCCGCCGTCCTTGTCGAGCCAGCGCCGCAGCCAGCCGAGATTGCCGCGCGCGTCGGCGGCGGCGGAATATTCCTGGCGCGCCTCGCCGATGCTGTCGACGAAACCGAGGGCGACCGGCCTTCCGTCCCAATCGCCCTTGGCGACCATGAAATCGGGACCGTAATATTGCGGCTGCGCCTGCAGGCCATAGCTCACATCGAGGGCGGCGGTGCTGTCGGCGAGCGGCGTGTCCTTGAAAGCAAGCAGCGTGTCGAGATCGCTCGCACCCCAGACGCGTTCGCCGCGATGCTTCTGGATGCGATAGACCGGCCACACCTTTTCGCCGACGGCGGTGTGATAAAACAGCCAGATTTCGATTTCGCTTTCCGGCGCAACATCCGGCACCGTCAGCTCGTCCGTCCAGGCGCCGTTCGTCTGGTCGGCGACCGTCACCGTGTTCGAGCCGGCGAAGCTGCATTGGTAGAAGATGCCGGCGACGCGGATGAACATGGCATCGGCGATGACCGAATTGCCGGGCGCGCCGATCGTGCCGGTGACGACAGTTTCCTGCGGCGAGTTTCCGCCTTCCGTCGAGGCGAAGCCGGAAAGGTGGAAACGGAAGGTCCGCGTCTTATATTGCGGCGTGTTGACGACGATCTTGCTGCAGACATAATTCGTGCCGGCGGCGGCGGTGACAATGCCACCCGACGGCATGCGGTTGCGGGTGGCAAAGAACATGTAGCGGTCGGGATCTCCGGCACTGCCGCCCGTCCCGCTCAGCAGCGGATTGGCAAGGGCAAGCGAAATCGCATTCATCATCGGCGTGTTCCGTATCGGCTGGTGAGGTCGTCGTAGAATTCGACTGTGCGCCCCTGGCGGGCATTGGCGCGGTCGAGCGCCTGGCGCTCGCGGGCAAGGATTGCGATCAGCGGCTCGCCTTCGCGCACGGGCGCATGCGCTTCCTGCCTTCTCAGATCGTCGGGCAGCGGCGGCAGCACGAGGCCGGCCGCAGCCCTCCCCTCGGCGACTGCCGCCTGGTTCAGGCGCTCAGTGGCGGAGCAGCCACTGACGATCAGCAGCAGTGACAGCGCAAGCGCGGTTCTTTTCCGAAAGCTCGAGTTCATAGGATCGGATCTCATTTTCCAATGTGTCTCTGGCGGCCTGCTCGGCGGCCTTGGCCGCCTCCAGGCGCTTGCGATGCTCTTCGCCGGCGCGGGCCGCCGCATCGCGCTGGCGCTCCATCTCGTCGGCCCTGGCGTCGGCCGCAGCCTTCTCGGCCAGCACGACATAACCGGCGCGCGCCTGGCGCGCCGCGGAGGGATAGCCGATCGCAACGGCATAGAGGTGATAGAGAAGCAGCCCGGCGGCGATGCCGGCGCCCATCTTCAGCGTATCGAGGAGGCCGAACATCAGACGCCCTCCAGGCAGAAGGCACGTTCCTTCTGCCGGCGGCGCGTCAGGCCGGGAAAGGTGATGCCGGCGGCGCGGTTCCACTTCAGCAGCGCCTCGCAGCCTTCGGCCGTCCTGCCCTGATTGATAAGCCGGACCGCGCTCGAACCGCAGGCCGCCTTGACGCCGACATTGTAGGCAAACGAGGTCAGCGCCACGAAACGCGCATCCGGCAACGGCACGCGCACGCAGCTTTCGATGCCGCGCGCATAGGTCTGAAGCTCCAGCGCCAGCAGCGCCTTGCACTGCTCCACCGTCCTGCGATCCCCGGGCTTCACCCCATTGGTGCTGCCATAACAGATCGTCCAGGGCTGCCCCCCGGTCGCCGGATCCGGATAGGCATTCTGCCGCAGCCCCTCGAAGCTGCCGACGAGTGCCACGGCCATGGCAGCCGCAGCACTACCCTTCTGAAGGCGGTTTGCCATTCAGTTCTCCTGAGATTTGCTGTTGAAAGACGATACGGGCGACGATCGCCGCCGCGGCCAAGAGGCCGGTCATGACCGACATGCCGAGTTGGATGTAGACGTTGCGAGGCATCCAGGTGCCGGCGACGAAATTGATGACGGGCTCGAGGACGATGAAGCTGAGCGCAAGCGCCATCAGGCGGACGCTCCAGGCGCGCCGCAGCACCGCGCGCCAGTTATGGACGAGCATGGGGTGGGCTCCGGGTTGTCGTGGGGCGTGAGTGGACTGACTTCATAGCCAGCGCTTAATATTAGTACCGCGAGGTACACTAATAGTTGTCTATTGCTAAAGTTTTCGCTTAACGGTTACGTTAGCGAAATGAGATCATCACAACATTCAAATAGAATCGCAGGCTTGGATACTGTCAGAGCGGTTGCTGCTCTGTCTGTTGTGTTTGCGCATTTGCTTGGGCCGTCGATGCCTGGCATTTCGCGTTACATCTTCACAGGCCACCCCGCCGTTATCGCCTTCTTCGTGGTTTCAGGCTTCTGCATTCATTACCCATACCGGCGGCAGGAGCTCCGAACCGCCCCGTTCCTCGCCGGCCGGTTCCTTCGCATCGTACCACCGTCCGCGGTGGCGTTCATCATGGCGCAAGCACTGGGCATTAGGGCATACAATCCCATCGACGGCTTCATACTCTGGTCCGTCGTCTGCGAGGCGGTTTACTATTGCCTTTATCCGCTGTTCCTGCCGGCGGCTCGACGCATCGGGTGGCCGCTGATCATCGCCGCGTCGGTCATCGCATCGTATGGCATTGCGATCGGCGTAGGCCCAGATCATTACGGCAATGCCAAATCATATGGGCCGCTGCTAAATTGGATCGTCGGCCTTCCCGCCTGGCTGATCGGCTGCTATCTCGCTGAAAATTTCGACCGCCTGAAACTCGCCGGCAATGTGTGGCTCTGGCGCGCTGTCACAGCGGCGACTGCGTCCGTTCTATATTGGGCAACGATCAACACGCCCGCTGGCTTCTACCTGACCATGACGCCATTTTCCGCGCTGGCGGCCTGCTGGATCATGGCCGAGATCAGGAGTGCGGCAGACCGAGGCCCCGTAAAGACGCTTGAAGCCATAGGCGCCGCCTGCTTCTCGATTTATCTCGTCCACATCATCGCCGCGACCGCTGTTGAATGGTTAGTAACGCCGCCGATCGTCGTCTGCACCCTTTCGCTAGCGCTGGTTTATCCGTTCTATCGTTGGATCGAGAAACCGTGCCATGCCGCCGCGCGCCGGGCTAAGGCAAAGCTGGAGCACTTGGAGGTTAGACGCCGCTTGGACGAAGGCGTCGATTTTGGTGCTGAAAAATCCCTGTAATGCAAAAGGCGACCCCACAGAGCCGCCTTCTCTGACTTGAGAGGGTCGGAGCCGACTATTTTGACAGGATATAGCAGTGGAATGCACTGCGTTCGTCGTTAATGGCGCCCATAGCCGCGAGGGGAGTGGCAAACATTTTGAGAGCGTTTAGCCACTCAGCTTTTATGCCGGGCATCTTCTGACGATCAACGCCATTAACCATCTTCATGAGCGCCGGGAACATCGGCCGGAAACCAATATCCCAAGTCTGGATTATCGTCTTTGGCAAGTGCTGCGAGTGGTGTGAAACCGAAAGCCCCGCTCTTGCGAAAATTTCTCGCCAATCTTCATCCGATTTCGATTGCTTGATATTGTCGCTCAGTCTGCCGCGATCAAGAAGCTCAAGCCACTTCCATCGTTCGTCTTTTGTCTCAACATACAAAGAGTTGTAAAAACTATACTCCGGAAGCGTGTCGTTCGGGAGCATCAGGCAAATCGCGCCGCCCGGCTCCAAGATTCTTCTCAGTTCCGTGAGAACGCTTATCGGGTTGTCGAGCCAATAAACGATGTTCGAAAAGATAGATCTGAAAGAATCGTCATCGAAAGGAAGAGGGCCGTTCCCATCGCCTTCAATAGTTTCCTTGTAGAATCCCAGCGCTGCCGCTTTCCGCAACAGGTTAGCCTTGTGATCGAAGCCAACGCTTATCTGATATGATGCTGGCATGGTGACTAGAGGGTCGAAACTCTCATCGTACGCGTCGTACACATCAGCGTTTTCATAGAATCGGTCGAGTTGTTCCGTCTTCTGGAAGGCGTCGAATTCGGCACTAAACCGACCTCCCGCTCTAATGAACGAAAACAGCCCGTCTCCGCATCCAAAGTCCAGCGATCTGCCTTCGAATTCGAAGCTTTTCATCGCCTCGATATCCAAATACCTCCAGATAGCGGTCTCCGGCCGGAGCCAAAACACGCTCAACAACTGTTCTAAAACCGAAGTCATTTGATCACCACTGCCCCACATTTCGTCCCGCTATACGATGGAAGTCCGCCTGGTTCAACGCGGATGTGCGAGTGCCTGCGTGAAAGCAAGGAAACGAAGCGGACCTTTGGGCCGATGACCCAATTTTCTCAGAGTGGCGTGCGTTCCCGTCCTGCTGGGCTACCTATGGCTTCACGGCCTCGAACAGTCCGGTGCGACGAAGCACTTAGCCGGCATTTCAACAAGCATCATGCAGCCCTCCCACACGGGAAATAGAAACCATCGGTCCACATCCAAAAACTGCCGGCTGCGCCCGCGACTTGGCGGATCTGCTTGCTGGTGTTTGTCCATATATCCGCTGAGCCGACGGCATAATTGCTGGCGACTTGGACAGTGCCGACGTTGCCGCCGTCATTGCCGATGCTTGCAAACAATATCCCCTGCGAGGGATCTGAAAAAAGCGCCGAGGCCGTCGTAGCCGTGGAGGTATACTGGAATCTCAATTTTGCCTTAACGCGCGCTCCATTTGGCACTGTCAGCGCCAGAAGCGTCGAGGTCGTAGAGATCGCGGCACCGACAGCATCCTTGATCGGCGTCACGAAGGTGTATTCGTCGCGCGGATACATGACGAACTGCCGAATAAGCGAGGTGGCGTCTGTCAGCACCACGCCGATGCATTTGACGATGGTATAGCCGGTGAGCAGCGTCGGGGTGACGCCGGCGATCGTCGCCGAGGTCGAAAGCACCACGTCGAAAGACAGGTCGGCGTCCTTGCGCAAAGCGTAGGCGAAGTAGGTCGCATTTGCCGCAACGGCGCCGGCGTCGAGGCCGCCCGCGCCGGTTCCCGCCGCAAATGTTCCCGTCACGCGCTTGGTGAACGAGGCGGCGCTGGCAACGAAGCTTGCCCCCGACCTGGCGGAGCCCGCGGAAAAATCGACATGGGTGGTTGGGCTGCTGCTGTTATTGGAAAGGACGAGCCCGACGATGAAATCGCCGACGGCGGAACTGTCTGCTTTGCTCTGGATCCTGGCGAAGAGCTTGTTGGTGAAGAAAGCGGCGCCGGAACAGATGATTTCGACGCTGTAGCCGTCCTTGAGGACAAGCGTGGCCGCGCCGTCGATCGTCTCCGACCCGTTCGGGTCAATCGTCACGTCGCCGCCATCGGCGATGATGCAATAGTGCCAGTTTGCGCCGAGCGTTGCCGCCGCGGACAGGGTGAGCGTGGCGGCCGCGGTAAAGCGGTGGACGGCGTTGTCGTCGGATGCAAGCGCGGTGTAATCGCCTGACTTCGCCGCATAGACCGACGCTTTATCGAAGGTGATGTCGACGCCGTTCTGGGTGAAACCCAGCACTCCGCCGCCCTTGAGATAGAGACCGGTCTGCGGGTTCGAGGCGAAGCCGAGGCCCGGCGCCGAAACGGTGCCGCTTGCGGCCTTGAGCGGCGCGGCCATCGGCGCCGAGCCGTCGCGCGGCAGCGAGTTGGTGATTTCGTTGCCGAGATCGGTCGTCAGCGCGTTCCATGGCGCCGGGTCGATGACCTGACCGACGGAAGGGGTCGTTCCGGCGGGTTTCGAATAGACGCCGGTAGATGGATTTCTGGGCATTTCCTTAGCTCCGAAAGGAAAAAAGCCCCGCGATTGCGAGGCCATTGGGACGTCCTGCTATTGGTCTGCCGCCTCCGCGGTGCCGACCGGGCTTTCTCGCATTGCTGCCTCTGAACTTCGATCAGGCTACCACAGGCCGCTTTGCCCTCGGGCCAGGAGTGCACGCACGAGGGCGGCCCCCTGCCCTTCGCGGGTTTGGTTCATCGTCTGCCGCGGATTGCGAGAGTCCGGCCGCGGTGTTGAAATGGACGGGTTTTCAGACAGGGCGAAGGGATCTGCAGCGCCGTCCGTCTGGTACTGCGGCAGAAAGCTCTTTGCTCTCGCAAGCCGGTTTGCCACCTCCTTATTCCCTGGAACATCGTAACCGTCAAATTGCCAGGCTCTGTTCATCAGGCGTTGCGCCTCCTCGAGCGATTGAGCGGCATTCAGTCTGGCGATCAGGCGGGGGTCCTCCTGTAGGAAGAACTCGGCCTGTGTCTGCGGACTGATCGCCCCCGGCTTTTCGCCTTTGACGGCAGCGAAGTCGAAAAGTGCCTGCAGGCGGGAATTGCGCCACGACATGATGGCGCCTGATGTGCCCGGCTTTCCGCTCTTGCTCCGGTCGGACCAGGAGCCATTGGCTCTCTTGGCCGAGAACTGGCTTTCGGACTGGCCCGTCGAGGCGATGGCCGCCAGACCGTAAGGGTTGGTGACCTTGATGATCGATCCATCCCGCTGCTTATAGCCGTTCTTCACCGTATCCATGAAGCCGTTGAAAACATCGACGTCGACGGGTTGCTGGCTGGGAGTGCCCCTTGTCGTCTGCCGGTCGCTGCGGTTGGGTCTCGGTGTCGGAACGGGCACGTTGCCGGGCGGGGCGAAGGGGCCGTTGGCGGGCGGAGCGAAGGGATCGTCGCCGGGCTGAGCGGGCGAGATCGCCGGCTGCTGGCGGCGTTCGTCCGTCGTCATCTGCGAATCGGGATATTCCGGCCTCGGCGTCGGAATGGGCACGTTGGTCGGCGTAGCATGTGCGGCGGGCTGTGCCGCGATCGCCGCTTCAATCATGCTGTCGGGATAAAGAGCGCCCGATGTCCCCTGCTCCTGCGTGATGAGGGCGCGAACGAACTTCTTTGCCATGACCGGGTCGTCCAGGCGGATATCGTCGTCAGGACCGATGCCCATCATTCGCGCGATGTTGGCAGCCGCCGTAAAAGAGTCGGGCGTCCATCCCTTTTTTCCAGCGATGATCTGGTTCGGCGTCAGCATGCCTTCTCGATACTTCTTCATGATCTGCCAGACATTGTGCTCCATGCCCGCTTGCGGTGTGGCATAGAGGACTTGCGGATCGCCCTGGTCGGTGTTCTCGGAGGGGCCGATGATCCCCGGCCTACGCTGCCCGGCGTACTTTAAATTGGTGGGATTGTTGTTGCGCATGCCGGGCGGCAGCTCGGCGCGACGAACGGGATCGGACAGAATGGTTTCGAGTTCGCCGCCATCATTGGCGGATCCGGCAGCACCGCCGCCGGCAGCCGGCGCCGCGGGCTGTTGGCGGCGCTCGTCGGTCGTCATCTCCGGGGCGCGATAGCCGGGCCTCAGCGAGGGAATGGGTCCATTGTCAGGCAACGGAGCGAAGACATCGTCACCCGGCTGATCGGCCGCCATCGGCTGCTCACGGCGATAGTCGGTCGTCACCAGCGGGTCGCGATAGGGCCTCGGGGTCGGAATGGGCGGATTGGCCGGCGGCGCAAGGGGATCGCCAGCGCCGTCCACCAGAAACTGCTGCAGAAAGCCATTTGCCTGCTCGGTCCTGCGGGCAGCCTCGCCGCCCGGCTGATCGTAGCCGGCAAATCGCCAGGCACTGTTCATCAGGCGCTGCGCTTCCTCGACCGATCTTGCGGCATTCAGCCTGGCGACCAAGCGGGGATCCTCCTGCAGGAAGAACTCGGCCTGCGTCTGCGGGCTAATCGCACCGGGCTGTTCGCCCCTGGCGGCCGCGAAGTTGTAGAGGTTCTGCAGGCGGGCGTCGCGCCACGACATGATGCCGCCCGATGTGCCCTGCTTCCCGCTCTGGCTCGGATCGGACCATGAGCCGTTGGCTCTCTTCGGCGAGAAGCTGCTTTCGGCCTGCCCCGTCGAGGCAATGGCGGCGAGTCCAAAGGGATTCGAGACCTTGGTTTTCACCGTCCTCATGAAGTCGTCATAGACGGCGCTGTCGACAGGCTGTGCGGCCGATCCACGGCGATGGCCGGTCGTCCCCTGCGGCTCCCGATAAGGCCGCGGCGTCGGGATGGGTGGATTGTCGGGCAGCGGAGCGAAAGCATCGTCGCCAGGCTGCTCGGACGCCATCGGCTGTTCCTGGCGATAATCCGTTGTCACCAGCGGGTCGCGATAAGGTTTCGGCGTCGGAACCGGGGGATTATCAGGCAGTGGGGCGAAGAGGCCGGCGCCGGGCTGAGCGGCCGGGGGCGCAGCCTCTCTGGGGCGGCCCTCTGCCGCCGCGGGATCCGGATAGAGGGGTCTCTCGCCGGGAATGGGCGGGTTGTCAGGCAACGGCGGGAAGTCGCCGCTGCCAGGCTCGCCGGCTGCCGCCTGCTGCTCCTGCCTGCGGATCGCCAGCCCGCCGATCAGGGCCTGGACGAGACGTGCGGCTCCTTCCCAGGGGGATTTGACCGGGCCTGTATCCATGCCCTGTTGCAGCATGGCGTAAGCCAGCCGCTTGCGCTCGTCGCTGAGGTCTTCCTGTGTTTTGCCGGTATTGCCGCCGAAATTGGTTGGGATCATGCCACTGCCCTTTCGTAGTCGACGCGGTCGAAGCCGTCTGCTTGGTCGAACACTGCGTCGGGATGAATCTTGTGTAGATCGTCGGACACGAGGCCGATCCAGATCGGGCGGCCGTCCTTCTATCGGTGGAGGATGCTTCAGCCGCCGGCCGGCTTCATCGGCTTGCCGCCGAAGAGCAGCGACAGGAAGCCGGGAAAGGGCGCGGGTGCGGAAGACGCGGCCGCTGGCGCGGCGGTCCCTGCATAGGCTCCCGGCTGCTGCGCCTGCTTCTGCTGGCGGAGCGCCAGGCCGCCGAGCCCGCCTTCCGCCAGCCGCGCCACCCCTTCCCACGGCGATTGCACCGGGCTCGTATCCATGCCCTGCTGCAGCATGGCGTAAGCCAGCCGCTTGCGCTTGTCGGTGATCTCGTCCTGCGTCTTGCCGGTATCGCCGCTAAAGAGGAAGTCCATCATGCCACGGCCCTTTCGTAATCGACGCGGTCGAAGCCGTCCGCGTGTTCAAACACCGCGTCCGGATGGATCTTGCGCACATCGTCGGACATCAGGCCGATCTGCATCGGCCCCCCCTCCTTGTAGCGGAAGGCGTAGACCGGCAGGCCGTTCTCCAGCGTGCCGACGCGTCTGATGTCTTCCTTCAGCCGCCGGTCGGATTTCATCGCCCAGCCGCCGAGCAGCGAGGAGCCGAGGCCGAAAAGGCCGCCCATTGCGGCATTGGATTGGGCGACCTGCCGGTCGTAGAGGCCCATCTTCTGGTTGAAGTTCTCGTTGATGAGCCCGGCCTGGTCGACGTTCGGCAGCTGCGTCGTCGGTGTGTTGACGTAGTTCGGCTGATGCACCTGCGAGCCCGACATCAGCGCCGAAATCTCGTTCAGCGGCTGGTTGCGCTCGGTCAGGATCGAATTCTGCGCATTCGAATACATGTCGCCGAGATATTGGTCGGAGGCGGCCTGCTTGCGGGTGGAAAAATCGCGCATGGCGTTGTCGTAAGCCGCCGAGCCCATCGAGATGCCCTTGTCGGCCAGGCTCTGCTCGAGGCTCGACTGATCGCGGTCCCACTGGTTGTTGAAGCCGGACTGCCAGTGATTGTTGACATATTTGTCGACATTGCCGGCGCTGAGATCGACATTGGTTCCGAGGATGCCGGAAATCTTGCCGGTCTGGTCGTTGGCGAGCCTGGCAAGGCCGAGCTGCGTCTGCTGCGTCTGGTCGTAGATCGCCTGGTTCTCGGGCGAATAGGTCTGATAGGCGGAATAGGTCGGCAGCTGGTAGCTCTTGCCGTTCTGATCCTTCATCGTCTGGTAGCCGGTGACCTTGTATTCCAGCGAACCATCCGGCGTGTACTGGTTGGTGTGGCTCAAGCCGGCATTGGCGATGGCGGTGTCGACGTTGGTGGCCGTCTGCGCCGCTGCGGTCTGGGTCGGATCAGGCGCCTTCGGGGCCTTTGGCGTGGAGACCATAGGGAAAATCCTCTTTGATGATTCCGTAAAGCAGGCCGTCGCAATCGCCGAAATAGCCGCGCTGGCGGCCTTCCGGCTCAGCGCCGAGTCGGCCAAGCAGCGTCTGCGCGTTGCTGTTGTCGGCGCGGGTGCGGCAGGTGGCGCGGCGGCAGCCGAGCTGGCGGGTGACATAGTCGAACACCGCCCGCATCAGCGTCAGCGACAGCCGGTCGGCGGCGAGCGAGATCTCGACATCGTGCCCGGTCCAGACGTTGAAGACGAAGCCGGCGATGATCCGGCCGCGGTCGACATGGGCAAGGGCCGTATAGGGCGGGTGAAATTCCACGCCGATCCTGGCTCCGACCCAGGCGGCGATCTCGGCGCTGGGTTCGCTGACGATCAAATCGGCGCGCCCCTCTCGTAGAGCACCGAGCCGCCGACGACCGCGGCTTCCGAGACGGAGCCCGACGAGCCTGAAATCAGCGCCCGGATCGTCGGCGCAAGCGCCGAACCGGCGCCACCGGCGGAGGCGAATTTGCGCACGAGCGAAATGCCGGGGAATTTCGCGACACCCCAGACCGCCGTTCCCCATTTCGCCGCCGCATTGTTCTCGACCGACGACAGCAGCGCGGTCGGCACCTTGGTCTGGTAGTCGACCGAAATGCCGCCATACATCAGCGTCGAAACGCCGATCTGCGCCGTCACGCCGATCAGCTTCGAGAGCTTGGTCGAGAGCCCGTCGCCGAAGCGGCTCCAGGCGCCGACCATCAGCGCGTCGATCGCCGCGCCATTGTCGTTCGCCCCGACTTCCGCCTCGTAGAGCGTGCCGTCGGCCGCGCCGAAGAACAGCCGGTCCTGCCATGTCGCCCAGCAGGAGGCCGGCATGCCGACGAAGCGGCACCAGGCGCCGGTCTCGGTGTTCATCACATACTGATAGGGGCCGTAGGAGGACGGCAGGTTGACGATCGCCATCTGCCGCGCCGGAAAGCTCGAAAGCTGCCACTCCTGCGAGCTCGTGCCTGATGCCGCCACCGTTTCGCGCCAGGTCGGGCCGATCCGGGCGGTGATCGCCCCGAGGCTGGTGGCGCCGCGATCGAGCTGCACCGCCTTGGTGATCGGCACGATCCCGTCCGTCGTCATGATCGCCAGATCCGCGCCGACCGACAGCAGGCAGCGGTCGCTGCCGAGCGGCCGGCCGAGCTTGAAGGTGCCGATCAGGCCCCAATTCGCCGTGCTCGAGGGGTCGGATCCCTGGAAGACGATCACCTCGCCCTCCGAGGAGATCAGCACCAGGCATTGTTGCAGGCCTGTCGCAACCGGGATCGTCCAGACATTGATCGCCACCAGCGTGCCGCCATATTTCATGTTGCCGCCGACCGGCAGAACCGTCGCCGCGCCGCTGACGGCGTCGGTCGCGAGGTACCAGACATTGGTCGAGTTCTTCTCGATGAACCACAGGCGCGAGCGATAGGCGGTGACGGCGGCAAGCAGCGAGGCGTCGGATATGCCTGTTATCATCGTCGAGGCGACATAGGGCGTGGCGGCCGCGCCCTTTTCGAGCTGCGCATTGGTGACCGTTCCCGTCACGGTGACGACAAGCGTGCCGGCGGCAGGCGTGAAGGAGAGCGACACGCGGTTGCCGGCGCCGGTGCCGTTCAAGCTGCCCGAAAAGGCGCCCGACAGCGTGACCGAGCCGGTGCCGAAGAAGCTCAGCGTATAGGCCGTGTTGCGCACGGCGACATTCTGGGTGGCGAGTGCCGCCGTGCCCACCAGGAAATTATTCGTCCAGGAGGTGCCGTTGAAGATCAGCGGCGTATCGAGGCCGTTGACGAGGCGCAGGAATTCCTGGCCGGCCGGGTTGGTATATTGCTGCACCGACCAATGGGCGCTGGCAAGGCCCGAGACGACGGGCGCGCCGGCAGCACCGCCCACCGTGACGTCGAAGATCTTGTCGCCGGCGGCGGCAAACAGCCGGTTGGTCACGCCGGAATAGGGAATGACCGTCTGCACGTCGGCGCCGAGCCCGGTGGAAAAGGCGAGGAAACCATAGCGGGCGCGCACCCGGTTTGCCTCGGGAAAGAAGTTGTCGAGCTGGAAGGCCGCGTCTTCAGGCATATCAGCCATCTCGACGTCGGTTCGCCAGCCGCCGATCGGCGCGATCCAGTCTTTGCCTGGCGAAACGCGGCGGGTGCGGCCGTTCGGGGGAAAGGGTGTGCGGGTCATGGGGTCTGCACCGTGATCGTGCCGGGCCAATAATTCTCGAGCCCTTCACCCCGCGCCGGCAGCGAGAGATCGACAGGGCTTGCGGCGCGATCGGCGCCGATGGCGGCTTCCTTGGTTCGTTCGAAGCTGGCGAGCTCCTCGCCATAGTCGAGGCCCTTGGCCCGCTTCCAGCGCCAGATCAGCGAGAGTTCGAGAAGCTCTTCGGGAAAGCGGGCCGTATCGGTGTCGTTGGCCCAGTTGCCGGCGGTGGTGGCGCCGCCGTTCACGGCCACCCAGAAGCCGGAGATATAGGCATATTCCATCGTCTCGCCGGCAACATTCGGGTAGATGTCGAGCTTGCCGCCGGCCATGCGCCAGATCTGCGGCACCGGATTGGCATTGAGGATCGTCTGGCGCTGCCAGCTCTGCGGCTCCACCGGGCCGTTGAGCGACCAGAGGCGCGAGACGTTCCAGATCCTGGCATTGGCGGCGAAGCGGTCCCAGTCGCCGGGCGGCTCGTCCGGCTCCGGGTTGGCGCCGGTCGCCTGGAATTGCCGCCGCAGCATCAGCGCCGACCAGTCATGCGCCCGCATCAGGTCGCGGCCGGCGCGGGTGGAGAGGATGCGCAGCTGCATGATCTGCGGATCCGCCGAGGACATGACGGCCGTCGGCGGATCGAGGTCGATCTCTGCGCAGACGTTCTGAATGATGGTCAGGAGCGACATGCAGGGGGTCTCCGGTTCAGAGCGGTGGGCGTGGGGTGTGACGTGGCAGGTGTGCCGTGTGGCCCCCTCATCCGCCTGCCGGCACCTTCTCCCCGCTGGGGCGAAGGGGTTATGCCGCGAGGTCTCGATTCCCTCTTCTCCCCAGCGGGGGTCCGAAGGACGGGTTGAGACCAGTGGCTCAACCCCGGTCGGTGGCCCGTAGGGCGGATGAGGGGGCCGCTTGTGTCAGCGCTTCATCAGGCTGCTTGCCGACCGCGGGACTTGCTGCCGCTTTCGCTTTCGAGCGCCTCGAACCGCGCAGCCATCTCCTTCATCTGCGCCTGCAGGCGGCTCACCTCGTCCTTCAGCCGCTCGTTTTCGGCGGCAAAGGCGGAAGCGGCGCTGGAGTTTTCGGCGGTGGCGAGATAGGCGCGGGCGGCGGCGGTGAGCTCGTTGGCGCCCATGCCGATCTTCTGCTTGGCGGTGTCGGAAAGCGCTGCCAGCTGCTCGACGGTGTAGATATTGACCGCCTCCAGCTCCTTGATCTGGCTGGGCTTCAAATAGGGCCATTGCGCCAGCGGCGTGCCGGTCAGCTGCTCGCGGGCCGCCGCCCCCTCCTTGAAGCGCTTATAGGCGTCGGCGAAGCGGATTTTGTCGTTGTCGGTCACCTCGCGATAGACTTCGGTGTGCTTGTCGCCGGCGATGAAGATGCGGACGAATTCCTTGTCGGCAAAAATCGGCCGGCCTTCTTTCTCGGTCAGAAAGGTCTGTTCGACCGGTTCGAGGCTGAAGGAGGCGTAGATTCCGGTGTTGTCGGGCATGTGCTGGTCTCGCTGTTGATGGCGGGGGAAATGGGGATAGGCGCGCGGGACACGCCAGCTGCGATGTTCGTGGCGATGGCTGCCCCTCACCCTAACCCTCTCCCCGTAATAACGGGGAGAGGGGACGTGCCCTGCTGAACGTTGGCGAGGGACGGAGACGTGGCGGCTTGCCCCCTTCGCCCCGTTTACGGGGAGAAGGTGGCGGCAGCCGGATGAGGGGCATGCCACGCATAGAAACATCGGCTGGCTTGGCTTAGTTCACCTTCGACAGAAACGGCCGCATCAGCGTCGCCTCGAGCACGCCCGTCGCCGTGATGGTGATAGCAGTGCCGTTGACCGTCGCATTGGCCGACAGCGTGATGCTCTGGACGACGCCATTCGGGCTGTAGGTGATGCCTGATATCGTCGTGCCGCCTGATATACCCGTGCCGGCGACGGCCGCGCCGATGAACGGCCCGGAACCGGCGCTGAGGCCGGCGAGACCGGTCAGCAGGCTGGAGCCGTTGACGGTGTTGGCCGTAAACGTCTGGTTGGCGGCGGCGAAGTTGACGTTGGCGATCGCCCTGGTGCCGACGGTTGCCGAGGCCGGGGCGCTCGCCTGGCCTGCGGTGGTGGTGGTTTCGGCAACGACGAGGGCCGCCGTTGCGGTCGCCACCTGCGACGGCGCCTGGCCGTTGCGCTGCAGCCAGAGGTGATAGGTGCCGGCGGCAAGGGTGATGGCGCCAACCGGGCCGCCGGTCAGCGTCGGCGGCTGGGCGGCACCGGAAAAGACGCCGCAGCGCTGGCCGACGACGGCGCCGGCCGTGGTCAGCAGCGAAGCGACATAGTCCTTGTTCCACTGGAACCACTGACCGGGCTGAAGGGTCGTCGGCGCGGCCAGCACCAGCTGGCAATAGACCCATTCGGCTTCACGGTCGCCGCCGGCAACCGCCCCGAGGGCGAAGTTCGGCCCGGGAATACCGGAGCCGGAGACGATCGGGCCTTCGACGACGAACGGGTTCGCGCCAAGACGATCGGACTGGATGGTTGCGATCGACATTTGCTTGTTCCTTTCGTTCAATCAGGCGAACAGCACGCCCTGCAGGAAGGCGTTGTTCATGGTGAGGTTGCCGGCAAAACCCATCAGCTGCACGAAGGCATCCTGATTGGTGTTCATGCGTTCGTCGCCGATCGGCGCCATGTCGCGGTCGCGATGCGGGCGGTAGAACAGGTATTTCGTGTTGAGGAAGAACATCTGGTTGGCAGGCGCGCCGCCGCCGAAGCCGCCGTCGAAGATCACGTCGGCGCCCATGTATTGCAGCGACTGGAAGCCGGCCATGCCCTTGTCGGCCGAGGTGATGCGCTGGATCGCCTGCAGCGATTCCCAGTAGAGGCGGAAGAAGTTGTTGTCGGCGACGACGAGATCGGGGGCATCGGAGCCGCGCACGCAGGACATATAGAGCCGGTTCATGTAGCTCTGGATGTTGGCGTTGGTGGCGGCCGCGCCGCCATCGGCCGAGGCCGAGAATTTCTGGTTGCGCCAGAAACCCCAGGTGGCGCGCGAGATGCCGCCGACCGTACCCGAAGTCGGCGAGGTCGAGATCAGCAGCTGCAGGCCGCCGATCTGCCGGCCGCCATCGGCCGTGCCGTCGGAATAGCAATCGAGCGCGATGTTGTTCTTCAGCGTCGTCTCGGCATTCTCGATGCGCTGCTCCAGCAGGTCGAGGATCGCATCCTCGCCGGAGTTCTGCAGCTGTTCGAGGCCGGACATGGAGACGGCGACCGCGGCCTGCTTTAGGTCGTATTCGGCGGCGGTGATGACGTCGGACGGCTGCACGTTCAGGATATCGTAGCCGGAATAGCGCTTGAAGGTGCTGTTTTCCTGGTACTGCAGTTCCTGGACGATGGTGCGGCCGCCGGAAACCGGCTTCTTGCGGCCGCGGCTGTTGAGACGGGTGAGAAGACCGTTGTTCTTCGTCACGTCGTCGGCGACCGTGCCGCTGCGGTTGCGCAGGGTCGTGGTGACGATTTCAGAGAGGTTGGGGGAAATGGGCATAGATCATTCCTTTGATCAGACTTGGCCTTTGATCAGACTTGGCCGCGCGAAAAACGCATGGCGTCGCGCAGCGAGTCGCGGATGGAAGTGGGCTGGCCTCTTGCCGCATCGCGGGTCGGGCCCGGCGCGGAAGAGCCAGAGATGGATCGCGAGGCACGGCGGGCTTGATCTGCCGCTGCGGCCCTCTGGGCATGCTGTTCTCGGACGAAGGCCGGTGCAGTCTGGCTGATCAACTGCTGGCGAATATCCGGACGCATCCAGCATGCGGCGTCGTAGGCGTCCTGAAGGGTCGATGCCCGCCCCGCATTGATAAGGGCGACCATGTCGTCGAGAACGTCTTCGGCATGCGCATTGGCCGGATCGGAAAGAAAGGCATCGACTTGAGTTTCGGTGTCTCTCTTGCGCAAAACATGTTCGACCGTGGCCTCGACATTGACGGGTCCTGCCTGGCGCTGGAGCTCACGCCCTGCCGGCTGGCGCTGCAGGGCCTCTCCCGTCTGCCCATTGACCAGGGCGTGAAGATTGACCCCGGCCACCTTGGCGACGTGGAGGACGGTGTTGACGGGATCGCGGATCAGCGCGTTTTCCCAGTCGATCGCCCGGCGCATGACATCGGCATGGGTCATGCCGGCCCGACGGACGATCGGGGTGAATTCCTCCAGCCCCTTGTAATCCTGCAGCACGCGGAAGCCGCGATCGACCTCCTGCTCCCGCTTGGCGATCGCCGCCTGCACCTCGTTCGGCAGGCTTGCGAACTGGGCCTTCGCCTCCGCCGACCAGCCGGGCGGAACCCGGTTGCCGATGGCGGCCGGCTGCTCGCCGCCCTGCCCCCGGCTCTGCGCCTGCGGCGTCTGTTGGGCAGCGGCCTGCTCCTGCCCTTTGGCGAGGAAGCGGCCGTTTTCGCCGTCGCGCGGCCGGGCCGGGATATCGTCCGCCTGGCCTTCGACGGTGTCGATCGCCGCCTTCAGGCTGTCGCGGATGCTGACCGGCCCATCATTGACTGAATTGTCGCCGGACGCATCAAAATCGTCGCTGCCGCTGCCGGCCTCGTTGAAGTCTTCCATATCCATGTGGGGAAAGTTCCTATTTCGGGGATTGATGCCCGTTTAAGCCTTTGTGCATGTCGTTATCCCGGAACCGCTGCACACTTCCGGGCGACACGCGTCAGGCGTTGTATTCGGCGTAGACCCGCCGCAATTCGTTGCGGATCGCCTTCCGGTCCGCCTTGGGTTTTTCGATCGGCTGCGGCTTCTCATTGCCGATCTCGACCACCCCGGCCGCCCGATAGGCGGAACGCAGCTTGGCTTTGGAGGTGTAATGCCGGCCGTCATGCATCGACTGGATGTCGATGCTGTCGCTGACGAAATGCGGCGCCGGCAGATCCGACTGTGCCAGATTTTGCGCCGGCAGGCAGTTGTGCGGCCATTTGTCGAGTTCGTGCCAGCCGCCGCAGACGCGGCAATAGCGTTCTCTCATGCTGTTGCTCCCGGGTAGAGGGACTGCGCGGCGCGCATCTGGTCGATCGTCTGCGCCGCCATCCCGCCGCGCGCCTGTTCGACCGCGGCGCGATGCTCGATCTCAGCCTGCGCCACACCGAGCTCGGCCTTGCGCTGCTCGGCGCCCGCCTTCACTTCAGCCGTCTTCAGCTTGAGCATCTCGCCCGGCGAAGGCTGCGGCTCGGGCTTCGGCGCGCTCGCCGCCTGGGAGAGCTGGCCTCCCACCTGTTCCAGCATGCTTTCGAGCTGGCGGCCGGCGCGGAAGCCGCGGGCGGCAAAGAGCAGTGTTTCGACCATAACAGGTACCAGCATCGGGCTCTGCTGCGCCATCGCGCCGGCCTGCTGCATGAAGCCGCCGACCATCTGGACGAATTCCATGCGGCGCTGCTTTTCGGCGTCCTCGTCGGGCTCGATCGTCGAATCCGTCTCGATCTCGATCTGGAAACCGCGAATGCTGTCATTGCGCAGCAGCTGCACCACCTCGTCGATCGTCGGCTGCTGCATCATCTGCTGCAGCTGCGGCGGCAGTTCCGGGGTCGGCGGTGCGGGCTGGCCCATCTGCTGCGCCCGCATCGCCGTCTGCTGCGCCGCCATCTGCATCTGCTGCATCTGCGTCTCGACCTGCTGCTTCCCGGCCATCGTCGGCAGCTTGATGCCGCTCACCAGCATCAGCGTTTCCGGCTGGAACTGATCGCAGATGATTTCGCCGGCAAGGCGGATGATGTCGCGAGCGAAGCGGGCAAGCTCGGCCTGGCGGTCGCGAATGCGGATCGAGCCCCACTGGCTCTTGATCCGCTGCGCCGTCGCCGTCTCCGACGCCTGGGTATCACCACGGACGATGTCTGATATGCCGGTGATCTGGTAGACGTCCTCGATCAGCTGCTTGCGCGCCGCCATGCAGGCGACGATCACCTTCTGCACCTCGTCGATCGGCAAGGTCACGACCGCCTTCGAGCCGCCCTTGTCGGTGAAAGCCGCCCATTCCGGGATCGGCACCATCACCATGTCGTTTTCAGGCCGCATCGCCTTTTCGATCGCCGGCGAGATCGCGCCGTCGCCGGAGGGATAAAACACCTTCAGCCGCAGCTGGTCGGTCAGCTTGTTGATGCGTTTGGTGAGGAGATCGATCTCGTCGCATTGCTGCTGGTAATAGACATAATCGGGAACCGGGATCAGCGAGCTGGTCGAGACCGTGCCATAGGCCGGGCGCGGGCAAGGCCAGAAATGGGCGAGATCCAGCGGCGGCTCGGACACTTCCAATGCGACAGGCGAACCGTCGGCGATCCAGACGGTGTAATTCTCGCTCTTGCACCAGACTTCCCAGACATGGGTCTTGCCTTCGTTTTCGGCCCGCTCGGCCTGGCTGGTGCCCTTGCCGCCTGCTGCCGCCTGCGCCGCCCCCGAGGCCATCGCCTCACGGCCGAAGCGTTTTTCCATCTCCTCCTCGGTCATCGGCACGCGCCGCGCCACCCAGGTGACGTCCTTCCAGCGGCGGGCCGGCGAATGCAGGAAATCCGACCAGTGGACATAATCGATGCAGACGCGCTCGTCGGCGATCGCCTCCATGGAGGGGCCGTCCATCTCGCCGGACAGGCCATTCGCCGGCGGGTCCGACGGCGCCTCGCCCATGTCGAGCGGTTCGAAATCGGCCTCGTAGCGCAGCCACACGGTGCCGCGGGCGCAGAGCAGGAAATCGTCGCGCACCGCCCGCATGATCGAATCGATATCGGCCTCGTCGCCTGTATAGGCGAGATTGCGCTCGACGATTTCCGAGGCGATGCGGGCCACCGGCTCGGCATCCTTGAAGCGGCGCTCGACGACCGGCTGCGGCACGCGGGCATAGACGGCCGGCTGCAGCACCGCGGTATTGGCCCAGAGCATCGGAAAGCGGCGCTTGGCGGCGCTCGTCTGATCCGACTGCTGGTCGAGATAGATCTTCTCGATCTTGACGCAGCGGTCATGCCAGGACTTGAAATAGCGCTGCGCGCGTTCGAGCTCCTGCTGCCAATGGGCGCCGACCTTTGCCGGATCCCAGCGCTCTCCGCCCTCAAAAGCCGTTATCTCGTCTTCCATCAAACACGCTCGCTAGATCTGGGGGTGGCATCGGCAAATTCGTTGAAGGTCATCGTCTGGAAGGTCGGCAGCCGCTTGGGCTCAGGCTTCAGCGGTTCCGGCGCCAGGCCGGTGAAGATGATGGCGAGACCGCCGAAAGCATCCGCCCCATGCGAGGCCCAGTTGTGCAGCGGCTCGTCACGGAAGACGCCGAGATCCTCGTCCCAGTCCTTGCGGTAATTGCGCAGGCATTTGATGCCGTCGGCGCAGCCGGCCTGGTCGAACTCGACTTTTGCCAATATGCGCCGTGTGCCGTTGATGCGGTCATGGACATAGGCGCGCTCGACCTTGCGCACCGTGCCGAGGCCGCGGGCCCTGACCTCCGTCAGCATGATTTCGATGCGGGTCATGCCGCCGCGCGTCCATTCCCTGACCTTGATGTCGTGCGGCATGTTGTGGACGCCATAGACATAACCATTGTCGGCCGCGCGCCGCTCCAGTTCGTCGAGCATGCCGTCCATGCCGGTGCCGGTATGCTCGAAATAACCGATCATCCTGACCCGGCCGGGCAGCACCTGGAACAGCCAGACGCTGTTGGCATCGTCCATGCCGATGTCGGAGATGGTGTGGACGGGATAACCGTCGACATGCGGGAAAACCCCGATGCGCTCTTCGGCGTCGGCGATCGCCATCTGATCGGCATAATAGGCGCCTTCGACGCTCGCTTCGAAGGCTTCAGCCGGCGTCGAGGGATATTCGCGCTTCATGTCGCCGAGCTGGATCTCGGCCTTCTTGACGTACCAGGCCTTCTGGCCCTCCGTCAGTTCGATGCCCTGCTCGCCAAGCTCTCGGAAATATTTGGCGAAGGCGTCGCTAATGATGACGCCCTCGGGCGCGATCGCATAGTGCGGCTCCTTCCACCAGGGGAAGAAATGGAACTTGAAGTCGAGCTCGGTCAGCTCCAGCGCCTGGCGGTGCTTGACCTGCGCATCCTCGCAAAGCGAATAGAAATGCCCCTCCTGGCCTTCCGCCGTGCTTTCGACGAAGACCAGCTGGCCGGCCTGCACCGTATTCAGCGCGCCGGTGCGCACCTCCCGCGCCTTGTCGGGATATTTGGCGCAGAGCTTTCCATATTCCGAAATGTGAAGGTACTGCAGTGTCCCTGAACGTAGCGAGGTGCCGACGCGGATGCTCGAATTGTTGGCGAGCAGCAGTTCGCTCTGGTTGGTCCTGACGACAGGCACGGCGTTGCGGATGCCTTCGGGCAGATTGTCATAGGGATATTTGATCTTGTCCCGGAAGATCGTCTGCACGTCGCCGAGCGTATGGGCGATGGTGCCGGCCCTGATATCGCGGTTGAAGACGCAGGCATCGAGCATGAAGATCTGGATGAAGGTGGTCAGCCCCAGCTGACGGGCCTTCAGCAGCACGTTGAGATAATGCATCTCCTCGAAGAAGGTCATCTGCATCAGGTTCATTTCGAACCGGACGCGTTTGCCCGCCTTGTCGGTGATCCAGTAGAGATTGTTCAGCCGCCAGCGCCAGTCGGAGAACCGGTCAACCGCCGTTTGGAAGTCCGCGCGTCTTGCCATTGATATCTTCCAGCAGTTGCGAGACTTCGCCGGTGACACCCTGTTCGGGCTCGGCCTTGGCGCCATATTTCTTCGGCCGCAGCTTCTCGGCCACCCATTGGCGGGTGGCGATGCGCAGCTGCGAGCGGCGGATCGCCTCGCCATTTTCCTGCCAGCCCGTGGTTTCGCCGGCCGCATTCTTCTTCTCGATCCAGTCATTGCTGCTGTCGTCGGCAATCTCGACCAGCTCGTCGACGAAGCCGTCGGCGAGGATCTCGCGCGCCAGCGCATAACGCGCCCGAAACGCCGCCTTGTCCTCGTCGGCGAGCCAGGAGAGCACCGTCGATTTCGCCGGCATCGCCTCGTCGCGGCAGATCGACCGCAGGCTTTCCCGGTCGGCAATGCGATCGCAAATCTTCTCGGCCAGCGCCTGGCTGAACTTGCTCGGTCTGCCCATGGGATCCGCGTCTGAAGGCTCAGAACAATGCGACGATATTCGACGCCGTCGTCCCGGTCAGCGCCACGATCGCCGCATGCACCGGCAGGATCGTCCCGGCCGGCACGTTTCTGAAGATCACAGGATCCACGTCGCGCCGCGGCGCAATCGCCACATCGCCGGCCGTGCCGATATAAAGCGCACGCGCGCCGACAATCGCACTGTCATTCGGTGTGACCACCGCTGCCCGCGAGGCCGGCGCAATCGAGGCGTCCATTGCAGTTCTCCTTGTGAGGGGTGGTATCCATGCCGACGCGGCTCGATCCCGATGTGATCGAACACGAGGGGCTCAGGCGGACAAATATGGCGGGATCAACGATGATCTGAGGGGCGCGACGCCGAAGGGCGACGCCGACTGAGCGTCGATATCCCTCGGGATTCAAATTTCGCAGCTTGGATTTACGGTAGTGATAAATGATCTGCCGGGGGGTGATCAAGCGCTGATTGTCGGTCTCGTGCCAGTGTGAAATCGAGCCTTCTCGACCAAGTGGACGCCAGAATTCCACGCGCCGCTCCGGCTGTGGATTTGGTGAAACGCTACCCCACTCTCCGTCATCCCAGGCCTTGAGCCTGGGATCCATGCCCGGTCCTGATGGAGGTCAACGTGGATCCCAGGGTCAAGCCCTGGGATGACGGAGCAAGGGGTGGACTCTGTGGCAAACCTGCTCGGCAAAGCTGGCTGGAAAGCCCTCGAAGGACGCATGCGATCAAAGAGCGGTATCGACGTATTCGCCAACGTCACCTCTGGATTCAATCTTCGCAGCTTGGATTTGCGGTATTGATAAATGATCCGCCGGGAGGTGATCAAGCGCTGATTGTCGATCTCGCGAAATTGCAATGGGCCCCAGAATTCCACCAATTGCTCGCCTGCAGAACTCAAACACCAGCCCCACCCTCCGTCATCCCAGGCCTTGAGCCTGGGATCCACGCCGCTCCTGATGGAGGCCAACATGGATCCCCGGGTCAAGCCCGGGGAAGACGGAGCAAGGGGTGAGCTCCCTGGCAAACCCGGTGGCTCGACGACCCTCTCCCGATCAGACCTGCGGCAGCGGCGGCAGGATCGCTTCGACCCGGTCCCGCCTGGTGACGAGGCTCCAGATTTCCTCGGCGATCTCGTCGGGGTCGATCACCGGAAACCGCGGGTCGAGTGCGACACCGCTCGATGTCATGGCGCGAAGGCCGGCCGAGCGGTCGATGACGGCGCCGATATTCACCGTGCCGGCATAGACGCCCTTGGGCATCGCCTCGGCGTTGAGGGTGAAGACATAATTGCGCGCCGCCGCCATCAGCGGGCCGACACCGCTCATGCCGGGCATAGTGACGACGGCCGTCAGTCCACTGACGATGACAACAGCGCCGTCGCCGCGCGCCAGCATGCCGGGCAGCACCGTGTGCGACACTTCGATCGGCGCGAAGGTGAAAATATCGGCCATCGACCGCAGCTTGGCGGCATCGAGCTCCAGCGCGGGCACGAAATTGACGTCGGACGGCACCGGTGCGTAGACGGCCGCGTCGATCGGTCCGAACCGTGCCTCGATGGAACGAACGAGGGCGGGAATGCCGGCGAGATCGGTGAGATCGGCCGGGAATGCCGCCGCCTCGATGCCCACCTGCGCCAGTTCGGCCACCCGTTCCTCGAGCGGGCCGGCGCGGCGCGCAACGAGCGCGACCCGATAGCCCTCGCGTCCGAACCGGTATGCGAGCGAAGCGCCGAGGCCCGTGCCGGCGCCGAACAGCGCAATGGTTTTCTTGTCAGTCATAACCTACTCCTCAGGCTGGTATGTTTTGCTGACCAGATATGTTATGCTGACTATCACTCCCGCAAGAACGCATATTTTTAAGGCCTGGTCACATGCATATGCCTACCCCTCCGAACCAGCCCGGCACGCACCCCAGCTGCCGAAAGGTCAACGAGGTCCTCGGCCGCATGGGCGACAAGTGGACGATCATGGCCATCACGATGCTGGCCGAGCGGCCGCGGCGCTTCAACGAGCTGAAGCGGCTGATCGGCGGGATTTCGCAGCAGATGCTGACGCGCACCCTGAAGGCGCTGGAACGCGACGGAATGGTGACGCGCACGGTCTTTCCGACAATACCGCCGCAGGTCGAGTACGGCCTGACCGATCTCGGTCATTCGCTCGCCCCGCCGCTGCTGCAGCTTGCGATGTGGGTGGTGGACCATCTGGGAGAGATCGAGACGCATCGGGCATTGCACGACGAGGCGACGAAATAGCCGAGAACGAAATTCGCAGCCTCGATTTGGCGCATCAGGACGTGATCAACAGCCGGTCGCGGGCGACCGGCGGGTTCGCGCACCGCCGCGAGATGGCGGAAAACGCCGGGCTTTCTACATCCGCCGCTGTCCTATCGCCGCGTAAGGACCGACGTCTCGACCCAGGTGTTCAAGACGTCGTTCCGCTTGCCGACGACGACGACCTTCATCCAGGTGTTCTGGCCCTCGATCAGATAGGACGTGCCGCTTTCCTTGCGCTCCGTCGTTACCGAACCCACCGAGGCTGCCGAGAGGCCCGCTTCGAAGGCTTCGAACTCGGCGCTCGAACACCGCAAGTCCTCCGAACGATCCGCCGCCAGGGCGCCGAAATAATCAAGCTCGCAGGTGGCAGAGAACAGGCTTCGGTATTCCTGATAATACAGGGCGAACTTCAGCCCGCTCGACATGGCATAGAGCTCGCGGCCGGTTCGAGGCTCAGAGATCGGACTGACGAGAGGAGAAGGCGTGTCGACGGTCCAATCGCCTCGATTGATGCCGCTGTGCAGGGCAGCCAGGTTTTGACCGTTCAACACGCAGAGCTTCAGCGTGTCATTGAGAGGACACGCGGCTGCCCCTTCCCCGCTCATCAGGATTGCTATCACCGCAGCTGTCAGGAACCGCACTCGCCCCACCCCAAATCATGCTATCAAAATCCACCGGTACCTTAGGTGGGACACCGAAGAAAACAAGGCAGTGACCTTGCCTGCACACCTCCTGCAATCGGAAATCGATTCAGGCCGAATGCGCTCGATCCATCGTCCTTTGCCGTCAGCATGGACTTGGACGGCAAGCAATACCATCCATGGTCATCGAGGATTATATTAGCAGCAGGCTGTCGATCACACGGGTGGAGGAGCCTGTGAAAACCGCGAGACTTTTTCTGAGCTTCGTCACTTTTCTTGGCGTCACGCTGGCTGAAAGCCCGGCCGATGCCGAGGAATTGGTGCGGTTCGAAAGCGTGCCCGTAAAGCTTAGCCCGTTTCGAATCCGCAAAGCCCGGGAACTGGGGGAAATTCTCCCTCAGCCGCAAGGCACGCCGCTGCTCGGATATTTGTCTCGGCCTCGGGGCGATGGCCCCTTTCCGGCAATCGTCGTCATGCATGGATGCGATCACCTGCGTTCGAGCGTCAGGGAGCTTTGGCCGAAACGGCTGGTCTCATGGGGTTATGTGGTGCTTGTTGTCGACAGCTTCACCAGCCGCAACATCAAGGACGCATGTCGAAGCCATGTTCCCGATCGCGTCTTCGACGCCTATGGCGCTTTGGAATTCCTGTCGCAATCAGGCTTTGTCGATGCCCGACGCATCGCCTTGATGGGCTTTTCGGCAGGCGGCACCGCGACGCTGGATGCCACGAAAATCGACGGATACGAGCAGCTTGTGGAGCGCAAATTCCGAGCGGCGATTGCCTATTATCCCGCCTGTGACGCAGACCGGGGCGATGCGACGGTGCCAACCCTGATTTTAACAGGCGAAAGGGACAATTGGAGCCGGCCCGAACGATGCCAGAAGAGGCTCGCCCGTCTGAGCGACAATGGCCCACCGATCGAGCTCAATATCTACAAGGGCAGGTATCACGGTTTCGATGCCCCGGAGTTCACCGGGGGAAAGCGGGTATTGGGCCATATCGAAAAATACGATCGTGACGCCGCAGGAAAATCCATCCGCACGGTGTACACGTTTCTTCGCAAGCACTTGGGAAAGTAGAGCTCTTTGCGTGTCAGGGCAGTTCAAGGCCGGTCGCCCGATGTCATGTTCGCATCCCAGCCGTGTCTGGCACCCACCACCCCACCCTCCGTCATCCCAGGCCTTGAGCTGGGATCCATACCCAGTGGCCTGGGAGACGTGCTTGGCTCCTCGGGTCAAGCCAGCGGAAGACGGTGTATGAGCCGATCTCTGCGATCCAAACCTGAAGAGGCCGGTGGCGATCTCGCAAGGGCCTTTCAGCGATGCCCGCAGCACGGCCGAATGAAAGCGCCTAGACGCCGCTCGGCCGCCCGGAGCTTGTCGCCTGGCTCGCCGAAGACAAGAACGCCTCCTCTTCGCTCGGCACCTTCCCTTCCGGCGTCAGATCGTCGACGGCCTTGGGCAGATCGCGGCGCAGCCGGCCGAGAATCTCCTCGTGCGACAGGCCGGTGTTCCTGGCGATCTCGTTCAAAACATCCGGGCCGAGCGCTTCGGCAAGCTCGCCGTCATTGATGTCGGCATTCTGGCCGGGGCGCACCCAGGATTCCATCTTGTCGCCGTGGCCGTTCTGCTGAAACGTCTTCAGGAGATCGCCGAGACCGCCGCTGACGATGCCGCCGGAGGTCAGGCCGCCGAGAAGGCCACCCAGGCCGCCGGAACCGCCGAGCCTGCCGAGAATACCGCCGAGCCCGCCCGGCTGCTGGCCTCCCGCGCCGGATTGCTGCGGGTTCTGCAGGCCGCGCAGCAGCTCGCCGATCTTGTCCCTGTTCTGATAGCCGGCAACGGCAAGAACGGCGAGAAGCGCCTTCAATTGACCACTCATCATGATGCATTCCTCCGGTGATTGTCAGCGCGGTTCAGGCGAACCGCTCCATCTGTTGTTCGGCAATTCGACGGGAAAACCGCTTCCGTCCACGCTCGGCCAGCCGACGTTGCAAGAAGCAATGTCGCACTGAGGCGTCCGGGCAGCCGGTTTCATTTTCGTACGGTCAGATTTCCGGGCAGCCGCGCCGGTTGGCGAAGACCATGCGTTCCGGCCCGCGGCGCGTCATTCCCTGGACGACGATGCTGCGCGGCGACATGCGGACGATCTGGGCACGGCGAAGGCCTTCGCTGCGGGCAATGTCGAGCGCGTCATCGGGATCGCAGCCACGCGGCCCGCGGCGGTCGTAACGGTCGTAACGGTCGCGGTCCCGGTCGTAAACGCCGACGCCACCGGGGCCGATGCGCAATTCCAAATCCTGCGCGGCGGCGAGCGTCGGCGCGACGGTGAGCCCGCTCATGGCGGCCAGGCCGACCAGTATGAACTGAAGAGACTTATGCATGGTTTCCTCCCATGGTCTTGTGCTTATCGCCATACCAACCATCGCCATGGGGATTTTGTTCCGTGAGCGGGCGAAGCCGGCGGAAGCGAAAGCCGCCGGTCACGGGGCGCAAATTTCCTTTGACATCGCGCCGCCGAGAATATATCCACATGGCTATATAGCTAGATGGTGATATATGAATGACAAGCTCGATGCGATTTTTTCCGCACTCGCCGACCCCACGAGGCGGGCAATTCTCGGGCGTCTTGCGAAGGGCAAGGCGACCGTGGCCGAACTCGCTGATCCCTTCGAGTTGTCTCAGCCCGCCATATCAAAGCATCTCAAAGTCCTGGAACAAGCCGGATTGATCCGCTCCGGCCGTGAAGCGAATTCGCGTCCGCGCGTCCTCGAGCCGGCCGCGCTGAAGACGATTGCGGATTGGATCGCCGATTACAGGCGCTTCTGGGACCAAAGCTTCGATCGTCTCGATGACTATCTGTCCAAGGTACAAGGATACGAAAATGACTAATCCGGAGACCGACCCCGACAACAGCCGCGACCTGGTTATCGTCCGGAGGTTTGATGCCCCATGCGATCTCGTTTTTAGGGCATGGACCGACCCGAAAGCCATGGCCCAATGGTGCGGTCCTCACGGTTTCAAGGCGGTGGGCGACAGACTTGAAGCCTGGCCCGGCGGTAGACACCGCGCCTGCCTGATTGCACCAGATGGAGAAGAGCATTGGGTCGGCGGAAAATATCTGGAGGTCGAGCCGCCGCACAGGCTTGTCTTCACCCATGCCTGGGAGCGCGCAACCGGCGAAAACAGCCCGGAAACACTCGTCACCATCACCTTCAGGGAAAACGACGGGGGCACGGAAATGACCTTTCGCCAAACTGGGTTTGAGAGCGCATCGTCGCTTGAGGGACATGAAGCCGGCTGGTCGCAAAGCTTCGAGCGGTTGAGCGTTTTTCTTCGAACCGAATCCGAGAGGACGAACCATGCATAAGGCGGCGATGAAGCTCTATTATTGCGAGACGCTCAATCCCCGGAAGGCCTGCGCCGCCGCGCGCTTTCTGCAAGCCGACGTCGAGTTCGTCCGGGTTGACCTGGCAAGCGGCGAACAGCGCACCGCAGAATTCCTGGCGCTGAACCCGAACGGCAAAGTCCCGGTGCTGCAGGATGATACCGGAACCTTGTGGGAGGCGAACGCCATCATGTGCAGGTTGTCCGACAGCGTCGCATCGGATTTCTGGCCGCATGACCACCGGCAGATCGACGTGCTGCGCTGGTTGAGCTGGGATGCCAGTCATTTTACCCGGCACGGGGCAACGCTGTGGTTTGAAACCCTGATCAAGCCGTTGTTCGGCGAGAAGCCTGACGTGGCCATAATCGAAGATGCGAAGACGAGTTTTCGGCTCCATGCTCGCGTGCTCGACGATCATTTGGCCACCAACAGCGTCGCCGTCGGGGAGACACTGACCGTGGCGGACTTCGCACTGGCCGCCGCACTTCCTTATGCAACCGCCGCCGGGATTCCCCTCGCCGAGTTTCGGCATATCCAAGCCTGGTACGGACGGCTTGAAGAACTGGATGCCTGGCAAAACCCTTTCCCGGGCTGACAGGCACGCCGTGACAGATATGAGCTGACGCGCCGCGGGCGAACACATGCGCCGGACGCCGATGCCTCTTCTCCACTGGAAGGCTTTGTGCAAATATCGCCGCTACGCTGAGCACACCACGCCGCAACGGGCCGCGGTCGCTGCAACGCGTTCCGGGCATTGCCAAACCGCGGGTCTATTCTGTCGTGAGCGCTACAAGGTACCTGCTGATCCTGCCGCTGCTGGCGGTCATCGCCTACATGGCGATCGTCGCTCTGGTCTATCTCTCTCAGCGATCCCTGCTCTATCCCGGAGCCGGCGCCGCACCACTTCCGGAGCCCGCGACTTGGGGCGAGACGGTACAAATCAAGACGCCCGACGGAGAGCTGCTGCACGCGCTCTACATCAGGGGCGACAGCGACAAGCCCTGCGTGCTGCTGTTTTTCGGAAACGGTGACCGCGTCGACAATTACGCGTTTCTCGCACAGGCGCTGGCCACGCGGGGGATTGGACTGCTGGCGATTTCCTATCGCGGCTATCCCGGATCGACCGGCTCACCCAGCGAGCAAGGGCTGCTGACAGACGGCATCGCCGCGTTCGACTGGCTTTCGGCACAGGCCGGAAGCGGGATCGTCGTGCTGGGCCGGTCACTTGGCACTGGCGTTGCCGTGAATACGGCCGGGCAGAGGCCGGCCGTGGGCCTCATTCTCGTGTCTCCGTACCTGTCGGTTCTGTCGGTGGCGCAGACGCATTATCCGTTCCTCCCGGTCGGGGCTCTTCTCAAGGATCCCTTTCGCTCGGACCTCAATATAGGCAAAGTCAGACAACCGAAGCTGTTCCTCCACGGCCGCCTCGATGACAGCATCCCGCTTTCTTCAGGCCAAGCGCTCTACCACCTCGCACCCGAGCCCAAGCGGATGGTGATCCATGACCGCGCCGGTCACAACGACATCTTCAACGATAATATGGTCGGTGACGTGATCGGTTTTGTGGAAGCGCTGGAGGGAAACCGGCCCTAAATCCCGTCATGGACGGCACCCAATCCGAGGGCGACGATCAGCGCAGTTTGACGGGTTCCGCTTCGAATCCATAAGCGCGTTGAACGAGCGCGACACGGATTTCATACCGCGTATACCAGTCTGCCCGGCCGCGGCGTTGCGCTTCGACGTGATCGACAACCGCTTTCCATGCCCGGATGCTTTCCTCGTCGCGCCAATAAGAGTTGATGATGCCGAATCCATCAGCACGGCGGGCGCTTTCGAAACCCAAAAATCCGGGCTGCTGCTTTGCCAGCTCCAGCATCGCAGCGCCGACATCACCATAGCCGTCTTCGACCTCCGTTCGTTGCGATGAGAAGCAGACGACGTAATAGGGTGGTGCAGGTAAGCTCGCGATAGACATGCCAACCCCTCGTTGCCGACAGGCGGAGATCTTTGCAACCATCCGCCGTGCGGTCAATCCCTCTATCCAACCCGGCAGCAGGGTACAGCTACCCTCGCCGTCCTCAGCGGCGTTGCGTCCCTTGCCGATGGCCCCTCCAACCTCCGTCATTCCAGGCCTTGAGCCTGGAATCCATGGCCGCAGCCGAGGAGGCCGGCGTGGGTCCCCGGGGTCAAGCCCGAGGACGACGGAGGGTGGGGTGGACCTTGTGCCGATACACCGGCAGCTTCAACGGCGCTGAGCGAACGACGACAGGCGGTGCTCAACCGCTTATGACGACGCGAATGTTCTCGAAGCTGCTTTGGGCCAGTTCATGGCGAGGAGCGATCAGTGTCAGGTGGCGGCCCCAGCGCCAGCCGAAAATCGCGTCCGGGAATAGCTGCAGGAGAACTGCATTGTCCCTGTCAAAGGGTGGTTCTGCTGCGTATGCGGACGCGAGCAATGCATTCTCCTGGCGAAATCTCTTCCGATCGCGGGCGCTGTAATACATCTGCGCATTGAAGTATTCCAAGGAAACCCAATCCCAACGTGGCACCCCTCCCATCCCGTCATGGCAATCGAGCGCTGCCGAAGACCAGGTGGGCTCAAAATGGCTGCGCACCGGCTCCGGGAGCGTGAGCGGATCGGCGCAGTAAAGAAACCGGGCATGGAATCTCCGATGGATTTCCAGTTCCGTCGACCAGTTGTCGAAGCTGCCACCCGTGTCGATCAGGCTCCGCATTCGGACCTCGTAGTCCAGCTTTGCCGGTATTCCCCGGGATATTTCCATAACGTTGAAATCCATGACGACGATGCCGGCGACAAGAGCCCGCGCCTCATTGATGGACGATTCCAGCGAGGTGTTCGGTTTGCTTAATCGTCCTACAAGCGCATCCAGTTCTTCACGTGCGTTTTTTGCCGCCGCTGCGTAGCGTTGGGTCTGATCGAGTGTCCTTTCGGCGTATTCCAGACATGCGCTTTGGAATGCCAATGCTTGTGCCGTCATGTTGCCGCGGCCGTTCAGCAGGTGAAGGCGGTTAGAAGCCGCAATCTGCAGCTTTTTGGCAATGAGCATGATCTTGTATGCGATTGCGAGAACTTTCCGCCTTAGGTCCTCAAGACTCGTAGCCTGCTCCAGCTCGAAGCGTTGCTCGCTGTAGGATTGGCCAAGTACGTTCGAAACGGGAAGGGCGACATGACACTCTTCGACATCGGCGAATTCGATGGCTGCCAGTTCGTCAGATAGGCCCTCCCAATCAGCCGGGGAAAGAAGTTCCGAATGGCGTTCGGCCGGATGGGCGGCAATGACTGCCTCGAGCCGGGTGCGGGCAGCGCTGTTCAGCGCGTGCGTTGCAGCGACTTCATCAAGGCGGCGTTTGGCCACGGTATATTCGAACTGGAGTTGATCGGCATCCCCTATGTCCGTCGTAGTGCCGGCTTGATAGGCCTCGAATGCGGCGATCTGCTTGTGAAACCTCTCCAGAAGGTCATGGTTGCGCTGCTCAACTTTACCGAGCCGATTGCGTAACGCCCCGAAGAGTATTGCCACTCCGTCCCACGTCAGCGGGTTTCCCGCCGCGCCGCCCGGCCATCGACAGAGAGAAGGTGCCGGACGGCCTTGATCGTCCCGACCTCCCGTGCCGACGAACCGTTTGTAGCGTTCTTCCGCTTCCGTTTCGTGCTCGTAAATAGTGATCGGCCATCGCGGCAGCATGACGGGGGCGTTGCCCGAGAGGTTTTTAGGGTAATTTGTAAGCCATTCGACGCTGCCGATAAAGCGCTGTGGCCGTTCGGGGCCGAGTTCCATTGTGTGCAGCACCCGAACCGGGAAGCTTTGCCCGCGATAATCGGGCTCGATGTATGATGTGTGCCCGATGAAGAACAGCAGCCATCCCTCGCGCGGGCCTACGCCGCCCCATAATCCCGCGGGAAACGCCCGGCAATCCAGTTGCGCCACGAAAATCAGCGGCTCGCCGTCCGGTCCGACCGGCCATGAGAAATAGGAGGGCATCCTCGGCTCTCCCCCGTACCAACCATGTCCTGCTTCTCCCTGGACCACGGGAACCCGCTTGGCGATACGCGCGTCGGTACGGAACTGTTCGAGTTTGAGAAAATTCTCATCGCCATAGGCAAGCGCGCCGGCTGTGGCAGAGCTTGGCTCTCGGCGGAACGGATTTCTCATGGCAGCTCCAGTCTTTTCGATGGGAATGGCGGGACACTACCACAGACCGGTAATCACGTTACATATCTACTATAGGAGGTGGTTTTACCTCGCCGTGGTACCTTCGGCGAAGCCCCCTCTCCAACTTCCGTCCTTCCAGGCCTTAAGCCTGGAATCCATGGCCGCAGCCGACAAGTCCGGCATGGGTCCTCGGGTCGAGCCCGAGGACGACGGAGAGTGGGGTGAGCGTCGCGACAAATCCAACGATGGTGAGGCAACAGCTGCAGCGTTGCGCCTCTTGCCGATGGCCCTCCCCAACCTCCGTCATTCCAGGCCTTGAGCCTGGAATCCATGGCCGCAGCCGAGAAGTCCGGCATGGGTCCTCGGGTCGAGCCCGAGGACGACGGAGAGTGGGGTGAGCGTCGCGACAAATCCAACGATGGTGAGGCAACAGCTGCAGCGTTGCGCCTCTTGCCGATGGCCCTCCCCAACCTCC